>NZ_JBSPUD010000002.1:0-30727 GCF_056861525.1 Stenotrophomonas sp. 82F1 | reverse complement strand
AATCGGTAGCGCCGGGCCATGCCCGGCGGAATGTCGGTAATCCGCCGGGCATGGCCCGGCGCTACCGATTTGAACACCCGACGGAATTCCGTCGCGCCCCTCCCCGGCCACTCCGGCACACCCCTTGCATATCCCGGTGAAGCAACCCTCAGGAGCTTCACCCCGTGGCCGCAGCCGCTGACAAAACCAAGAAGACCGCCGACAAGGACAAGACCGCCAAGCCGCGCAGTCCGATCCTGATCACCGCCCTGGTCGCCGTACTGGCCGCCGGCGCCGCCGGTGGCGGGGTGTGGTTCTTCACCCAGTCCAAGCACGAAGACAAGACCGCGCAGGCGCCGAAGAAGACTGCCACCCCGGCCCCGGCGCAGTACTTCGCACTGGAACCGGCGTTCGTGGTCAACCTCAACGGTTCGATCGACGGCCCGCGCTACCTGCAGGTGGAAGTGCAGCTGATGACCCGCGATCCGGCCGCGCTGGAAGCGATCAAGACCCATGCCCCGGCCATCCGCGCACGTCTGCTGATGCTGTTCTCGCAGGTCAGCCCGCAGCAGATCGCCGACATCGCCGGCAAGCAGAAGCTGCAGGCCGATTCGCTGGCCGAAGTGCAGAAGGTGCTGAAGGCCGAGACCGGCAGCAACGGTGCCGATGACCTGCTGTTCACCAGCTTCGTGACCCAGTAAGGGCTCCCCGATGAATGACCTGCTGTCCCAGGATGAGATCGATGCCCTGTTGCATGGCGTGGACAGTGGCGCGGTCGAAACCGAGCCGGACGCCCCCAGTGGCGAAGCACGCTCCTACGATTTCGCCAGCCAGGACCGCATCATCCGCGGTCGCATGCCGACCCTGGAAATGGTCCACGAGCGCTTCGCGCGCCTGTGGCGGATCGGCCTGTTCAACCTGATCCGGCGTTCGGCCGAACTGTCCGTGCGCGGCATCGAGCTGATCAAGTTCAACGATTACATGCACTCGCTGTATGTGCCGACCAACCTGAACCTGATCCGCTTCAAGCCACTGCGCGGCACCGGCCTGATCGTGTTCGAACCGACCCTGGTGTTCGCCATCGTCGACAACTTCTTCGGTGGCGACGGGCGCTACCCGACGCGCATCGAAGGCCGCGAGTTCACCGCTACCGAAATGCGGGTGATCCACCTGCTGCTGAAGCAGACCTTCGCCGACCTGCGTGAAGCGTGGGCGCCGGTGATGGACGTGGAATTCGAGTACATCAACTCGGAGATCAACCCGCACTTCGCCAACATCGTGACGCCGCGCGAATACGTGGTGGTGTGCCGCCTGCATGTCGAACTCGACGGCGGTGGCGGTGACATCCACGTGACCCTGCCGTACTCGATGCTGGAGCCGATCCGCGAACTGCTCGACGCCGGCATCCAGAGCGACCGCAACGACCGCGACGAGAGCTGGGGCCGCACCCTGCGCGAGCAGCTCAACGTGGCCGAAGTCACCCTGTCCAGCGTGCTGGCCAGCAAGCGCATGACCCTGCGCGACCTGACCCGGTTGAAGGTCGGCGACATCCTGCCGATCGACCTCAGCCCGCAGGTGCCGCTGTGCGTGGAGAACATCCCGGTGTTCACCGGTGAGTTCGGCGTCGCCAACGGCATGAACGCCGTAAAGATCACCGCTACCCATCCGCCGGGCACCCGTCCGCGCGTACCCGTCATCCAGGAAGACCCGCAATGAACGATATCGACGCCCTCGAACCGACTCCGGCCCAGTTCAGCAACCTGCAGGCCGATGAAGCGACCGGCCCGGATTTGAACCTGGACGTGATCCTCGATGTGCCGGTGACGCTGTCGCTGGAAGTCGGTCGCGCCCGCCTGCCGATCCGCAACCTGCTGCAGCTCAACCAGGGTTCGGTGGTGGAGCTGGAGCGTGGTGCCGGCGAATCGCTGGACGTGTTCGTCAACGGCACGCTGATCGCCCATGGCGAAGTGGTGGTGATCAACGACCGCTTCGGCGTGCGCCTGACCGATGTGGTCAGCCCCAGCGAGCGGATCCGGAGACTGCGTTGAGCCTGCTCGCCGCCACCGCGCTGGCCGTCGCCAAGACGGCCCCGCAGATCGGCCAGCATGCGCCGGCCGCACCGAGCCTGTTCGGTGCGGTGCTGGCCCTATTGGCGGTGCTGGCCCTGGTCATCGGCCTGGGCTGGCTGCTCAAACGCCTGCCCGGCAGCGGCTTCCGCCCGGCCGAAGGCATGAAGCTGGTGGCGAGCCTGAATGTTGGCGCCAAGGAGCGGGTGGTGGTGGTCGAGGTCAACGGCCAGCAGCTGCTGCTGGGCGTGACCGCGGGCGGCATCAACGCCCTGCACACCCTGCCCGAACCACTGCCGCCGCCTGCGCCGGTGCGCGTACCCGATCTGAAGAACCTGCCGAATTTCGCCCAGCTGCTGCAACAGCGGCTGCGCAAGGACCCCTGACATGCGTGTGACCCGTTCCCGTCTTGCCGCCCTGCTGCCGTGGCTGAGCCTGATCGCCCTGTGCCTGCTGCCTGCGCTGGCGTTCGCCGCCCCGGGCGCACCGACCACACCGCTGCCGGACATCAACGTCGGCAAGATCGGCGGTGCGCCGGTCAGCCTGCCGCTGCAGACGCTGCTGCTGATGACGGCGATTACCCTGATCCCGTCGATGCTGCTGGTGCTGACCTCCTTCACCCGCATCATCATCGTGCTGGGCCTGCTGCGGCAGGCGCTGGGCACCGGCCAGACGCCGTCCAACCAGGTACTGCTGGGGCTGGCCCTGTTCCTCACTGCGATGATCATGCTGCCGACCTGGGACAAGGCCTGGAGCACCGGCATGGCGCCGTATCTCAATGGCGAGATCGACTTCCAGACCGCCTGGACGCTGACCACCACGCCGCTGCGCGCCTTCATGCTGGCGCAGATCCGCGAGACCGACCTGATGACCTTCGCCGGCATCGCCGGGCACGGTACCTACGCCAACCCCGATGCGATTCCGTTCCCGGTGCTGGTCGCTTCGTTCGTCACCAGTGAGCTGAAGACCGCCTTCGAAATCGGCTTCCTGATCTTCATCCCGTTCGTGATCATCGACCTGGTCGTGGCCAGCGTGCTGATGTCGATGGGCATGATGATGCTGTCGCCGATGCTTGTGTCGGCACCGTTCAAGATCCTGCTGTTCGTGCTGGTCGATGGCTGGGTACTGACCGTCGGCACGCTGGCGGCGAGCTTCAATCCGGCCTGATCCGAAGGTCAGCCGAGCATGGCTCGGCCCTACAGACGCGACGCCGGGCAGTGCCGGCCGCCGCATTGACCACCGCC
This sequence comes from Stenotrophomonas sp. 82F1, assembly GCF_056861525.1. NCBI lineage: Bacteria > Pseudomonadati > Pseudomonadota > Gammaproteobacteria > Lysobacterales > Lysobacteraceae > Stenotrophomonas > Stenotrophomonas sp. 82F1. Next base: position 27,438 of record NZ_JBSPUD010000002.1, on the reverse strand, counting down.
GGGCATGGCCCGGTGCTACCGATGGAACCCTGATGTCTCCCGAACTTGCCTTGACCGAACTGCGTGGCGGCCTGATCACCGTGCTGTGGGTGGCTGGCCCGCTGCTGCTGACCGTCCTGGTGGTCGGCGTTGTGGTGGGCGTGGTGCAGGCCGCGACCCAGCTCAACGAACCCACCATCGCCTTCGTTGCCAAGGCCGCAGCGCTCACTGCGGTGTTGTTCGCACTGGGCAGCCTGCTGATCGGCCATCTGGTCGAATTCACTACGCTGCTGTTCCAGCGCATTCCGCACCTGATCGGCTAGACGGACGCGCACGCAGATGGACGCCGCTACCCAGATGGCTGCCGACGGCCTGAATGCCTTCGGCATGATCGGCACCGTGCTGTGGACCATGCTGCGCATCGGCGCGGTGGCCATGGCGATGCCGATGATCGGTACCCGCGCCGTGCCCGGCCGGGTGCGGGTGATGCTGGCCGGTACCCTGGCCATTGCGTTGGCGCCCCTGCTGCCGCCGGTACCGGACTGGACCGGCTTCGACGCCGCCACCGTGCTGACCATCGCGCGCGAGCTGGCGATCGGCGTGGCCATCGGTTTCATGCTGCGGCTGGTGTTCGAGGCGGGCGCGATGGCCGGCGAACTGGTCGCCCAGGGCACCGGCCTGGCGTTTGCGCAGATGAGCGACCCGCTGCGCGGCGGCACCTCCGGTGTCATCGGCCAATGGTTCTATCTGCTGTTCGGCCTGCTGTTCTTCACCGCCAACGGCCATCTGGCGCTGATCTCGCTGGTGGTGGACAGCTACCGCGCCCTGCCGATCGGGGCGCCCCTGCCCGACCCGCACGCCTTCTTCAGCATCGCCCCGACCTTCCTGCTGACCGTGCTGCGAGGGGCGCTGACCCTGGCCATCCCGCTGACCGTGGCGATGCTGGCGGTGAACCTGGCCTTCGGCGTACTGGCCCGCGCGGCGCCGGCGCTGAATCCGATCCAGCTGGGCCTGCCGGTCTCGCTGCTGCTGGGCCTGTTCCTGCTGACCCTGCTGGTCGGTGAAATGGGCCCGCCGGTGCAGCGCCTGTTCGATGCCGCCTTCGAGGCTGCGGGTGCCGTGACCCGCTGACGCGGTCATCACGTTTTGCTGCTTGCCGTCCCCCCCGGTGCCCGCGTTAGAGTGAATGGGCAGCGACCGGGGGGACGCTGCAACCGGCGGCCTCTGGTCGCCCGCCTTACGCATGCCCCACCGTAGTTTTTCCGTTGACAGGCAGGTCCGGGAGACTGACGAATGCTGGAAGGCACGTACAACCCGTGGCTGGTGGCGACCTCATTGCTGGTTGCAGTGATGGCGTCCTATACCGCGCTGGCGATGGCCGGGCGCACCGTCACCGCGCCTGGCAAGGGCGCGACCTGGTGGTGGCGCCTCGGCGGCGGCTTTGCGATGGGGCTGGGCATCTGGTCGATGCACTTCATCGGCATGCTCGCCTTCGACCTGCCCATTCCGCTGGGCTACGACCTGCCCATCACCCTGCTGTCGCTGGCACTGGCGATCGGCTCGTCGGTGTTCGCGCTGTGGCTGGTATCGCTGCGCACCCTGCCCCATCCGCGCCTGGCCGGTGGTGCCCTGCTGATGGGCAGCGGCATCGCCAGCATGCATTACGTGGGCATGGCCGCGATGCGCATGCAGCCAGGCATCGACTACCAGCCGGTGTGGCTGCTGCTGTCACTGCTGGTTGCGGTGGCCGCGTCGTGGACCGCGCTGTACGTGGCCTTCCGCCTGCGCGCGCAGCACACCCGCATCGGCGACCGCCTGGCCGCTGCCGGACTGCTCGGCCTGGCCATCGTCGGCATGCACTACACCGGCATGGCCGCCGCCCGTTTCCCCGAAGGCAGCGTCTGCGGCGCCGCGGTGGGTGATGGCCTGCAGAACAACTGGCTGGCGATGCTGGTGGTGGTGCTGACCGTGGCGATCCTGGCGGTGGTGCTGGTGGTGTCCTGGCTGGACCAGCGGGTGGAGGCACAGCTGTTGCGCCTGCGCAATTCGCTGCTCAGCACCTCGTTGACCGACGCCCAGCAGGAACTGACCCAGGCCGCGCTGCACGACCCGCTCACCCGCCTGCCGAACCGGTTGCTGCTGCAGCGGCGCATCGTGCAGGCGCTGGCCGAGGCCGAACAGGGCGGCAGCCGCTTCGCGGTGATGTTCATGGACCTGGACGGCTTCAAGCAGGTCAACGATGCCTATGGCCACCAGGCCGGCGATGCGCTGCTGGTGGCGGTGGCCGAACGCACCCGCCAGCTGTTGCGGCCGCACGACATGCTGGCACGGCTGGGCGGCGACGAATTCGTGCTGGTGGTGCGCATCGAGCACGACGAGGACCTGCCGACACTGGCCCGGCGCATCCTGCAGGCGGTGGGCAGCGGCCCGCTGCTGCCGGACAACGAGCTGCAGGTGACCGCCAGCATCGGCATCGCGATCTGCCCCGACCACGCCGCCAGCGAACGCCAGCTGATGGCCTTCGCCGATGCGGCGATGTACCAGGCCAAGGAGTCGGGCCGCAACGCGTTCGTGCTGTTTGCCGACTGGATGAACGACAGCGCCGAGCAGCAGTTCCGCCTGCTGGCCGACCTGCGCCGGGCGATCGGCAGCGAGCAGCTGTTCCTGCACTACCAGCCGAAGATCCGCGTGGCCAGCCAGAAGGTGGCCGGCGCCGAAGCGCTGATCCGCTGGCGCCACCCGGAACAGGGCCTGATTCCGCCGGACCGCTTCATCCGCCTGGCCGAGCGCAGCGGTGCGATCAACGAGATCGGCCGCTGGGCGCTGGACCAGGCCTGCCAGCAGCTGCGGCACTGGCACGATGCCGGCCACGACGGCTGGACGATGTCGGTGAACCTGTCGCCGGTGCAGTTCAGTTCTCCGCACCTGCTGCAGGACGTACGGGAGGTGATCGAGCGCTACGCGATCACCCCGCGCAACCTGGTGCTGGAGATCACCGAGAGCACGGTGATGCGCGATACCGATACCAGCCTGCGCCTGCTGCAGAGCTTCTCCGCCTTGGGCGTAGGCATCTCGATCGATGATTTCGGGACGGGCTACTCCAGCCTGCTGTACCTGAAGCGTCTGCCGGCCACCGAGATCAAGATCGACCATGCGTTCGTGCGCGACCTGGAACACAGCGCCGAAGACGTGGTGATCGTGTCGGCCATCGTGGCGCTGGGCCATGCACTGGACATGGATATCGTGGCCGAGGGCGTGGAGACCGCCGCGCAGCGCGCCTACCTGGAGCGCCTGGGCTGCGATTACCTGCAGGGCTACCTGCTCGGCCGGCCGGTGGACGCCGCCCGCTTCATGCAGCTGCACGACCTGCCGCGGCCACGGGTGGAACTGGCCAGCGGACCACCCCGCAACCCCCAGTAGATCCACGCCATGCGTGGATGGTTCTTCCCGCGGGCCCAAACCCGGTAGCTCCACGCCATGCGTGGATGCCCCACGCCGCCGTCACGGAACGATTCTTGCACGCACCCCGGCATCCCCTGCTGCAGTGCCTGTGATGTCCGAGAACGAATCCGCCGGCGAAAAAACCGAACAACCGACAGAAAAACGCCTGCGCGACGCCCGCGAGCAGGGCAACCTGCCGCGCTCGCGTGAACTGGGCACGGCCGCCGTCTTCGGCGCCGGGGTGATCGCGGTGATGGCCATGAGTGGCTCGATGGCCAGCGGCGCCAGCGCCTGGATGCGCCATGCGCTCAGCCCCGAACAGAGCCTGCGCCAGCACCCGAAGGCCCTGTTCGGCCACTTCGGCGACCTGCTGCTGCAGCTGATGTGGGTGATCGCGCCGCTGGTGCTGGTCTGCCTGCTGGCCAGTTTCCTGGCGCCGGTGGTGATGGGCGGCCTGCGCTGGTCGGCCAAGGCGATGATGCCCGACATCAACCGCATGAACCCGATGAGCGGGCTGAAGCGCCTGTACGGCCCCGAAGCGGTGGCCGAGTTCATCAAGTCGCTGCTGCGCGTGGCCTTCGTCGGCGTCGCCGCCGGCATGGTCGTGTGGACCAGCTTCAACACCCTGCGCGGACTGATCCACCAGCCGCTGGAAACCGCCATCGGCGACGGCCTGGGCTTCACCCTGCGGCTGCTGCTGGCCACCGCCGGGGCGATGCTGGTACTGGCCGCCATCGACGCGCCGTACCAGCGCTGGAACTGGATGCGCAAGCTGAAGATGACCCGCGAAGAGCTGCGCCGGGAAATGAAGGAAAGCGAAGGCAGCCCGGAAGTGAAGGGCCGTATCCGCCAGCTGCAGCAGCAGATGGCCAACCGCCGGATGATGGAGGCGGTACCCACCGCCGACGTGGTGGTGGTCAACCCGACCCACTATGCGGTGGCCCTGAAGTACGAAGGTGGGGCCATGAATGCGCCCACGGTGGTCGCCCTGGGCGTGGATGAAACCGCCCTGCGCATCCGTGAAGTGGCCGACGGCAACAAGGTCGCCATCGTCTCTGCCCCGCCTTTGGCACGCGCCTTGTATCGGGAAGGCCAACTCGGCAAGGAAATCCCCGTGAGACTGTATTCAGCCGTCGCCCAGGTCCTCTCTTACGTCTACCAGCTGCGCAGCTGGCGGACCGGCCCGATGCCGTCCACGCCGCACATCCAGGTTGATGAGTTCGGCAACGGGGGCCGCCCATGAGCGCCCAGGCATCCAGCTTCAATACCCGCCGCGCGCTTGAAATGATCCGCCAGGGCCTGGGCGCGCCGCTGATCGTGCTGGCCCTGCTGGCCATGGTCGTGGTGCCGCTGGCCGCGCCGGTGCTCGATGCGCTGTTCACCTTCAACATCGCCATCTCGCTGATGGTGCTGCTGGCGGTGGTCTACGTGAAGCGCCCGCTGGACTTCACCATCTTCCCGATCGTGCTGCTGATCACCACCATGCTGCGGCTGGCGCTGAACGTGGCCTCCACCCGCGTCATCCTGCTGAACGGCCAGAACGGCCACGACGCGGCCGGCAAGGTGATCGCCGCATTCGGTGAATTCGTGATCGGCGGCAACTACGCCGTCGGCATCGTGGTGTTCGCGATCCTGACCATCATCAATTTCGTGGTCATCACCAAGGGCGCCGGCCGCGTCTCGGAAGTGACCGCGCGCTTCATCCTCGATGCCATGCCCGGCAAGCAGATGGCGATCGACGCCGATCTCAACGCCGGTTTGCTGACGCGCGAGGAAGCCAAGCTGCGCCGCGAAGAGGTCCGCGAGGAAGCCGACTTCTACGGCGCGATGGACGGTGCCAGCAAGTTCATCCGCGGCGATGCGATCGCCGGCATCCTGATCCTGTTCATCAACATGCTCGGCGGCCTGGCCGTCGGCGTGCTGCAGCATGGCATGCCGATCGGCGACGCCGCGGCCACCTATACCCTGCTGTCGATCGGTGACGGCCTGGTGGCGCAGCTGCCGGCGCTGCTGGTTTCCAGTGCGGTGGCGATGCTGGTTACCCGTGCCTCGCGTTCGCAGGACATGGCGCAGGCGATGACCGGCCAGGTGTTCGGCCAGTACCGTGCGCTGGCCATCACCGCCGGCATCCTCGGCGTGGTCGGCCTGGTGCCGGGCATGCCCAACGTCGCTTTCCTGACGCTGGCCGCCATCCTCGGCTTCATCGCCTGGAAGGTGTACCGCAAGGGCCTGGTGCCGGCACAGGCCGACACCGCTGCAGGCGATAACAACGCACTGAACGCGCTGGGCCGCCCCGCTGCCCCCGCAGCCACGGCGGAACTGAGCTGGGACGAACTGCGTCCGGTCGATCCGCTGGGCCTGGAAGTCGGCTATCGATTGATTTCGCTGGTGGACAGCAACCAGGGCGGCGAACTGATGCCGCGCATCAAGGGCGTACGCCGCAAGCTGACCCAGGATGTCGGCTTCCTGATTCCGTCGGTGCACATCCGCGACAACCTGGAACTGCCGGCCAACGGCTACCGGGTACTGGTGCATGGCGTGCCGGTGGCTACCGCCGAAATCCATCCCGACCGCGAACTGGCGCTGGACCCCGGCAGTGCGCTCGGTCCGCTGGAAGGCATCGCCGGCAAGGACCCCGCCTTCGGCCTGGATGCGACCTGGATCCAGCCGCACCAGCGCGCCCAGGCCGAAACCCTGGGTTACACCGTGGTCGACCCGGCCACGGTGGTCGCCACCCACCTTTCGCACCTGATCCGCGAGCACGCACCGGAACTGCTCGGCCACGAGGAAGTGCAGCACCTGCTGGCCAACCTGGCCAAGAGCGCGCCGAAGCTCGTCGAAGATCTGACGCCGAAGGCGCTGCCGTTGTCGGCGGTGGTGCGCGTGCTGCAGAACCTGCTGGTCGAGCGCATTCCGATCCGCCAGCTGCGCAAGATCGCTGAAGCACTGGTCGAACATGCTCCGCACAGCCAGGACCCGGCCACGCTGACCGCCGCCGTGCGCACCGCGCTGGGCCGCTTCATCGTGCAGGAGATCGCCGGAATGTCGGCGGAGCTGCCGGTGTTCACCCTCAACCCGCAATTGGAACGTGTCTTGCAGGAGTCCACGCAGGGCAACGGCGCCGCGCTGGAACCCGGACTCGCTGAGCGACTGCACCAGAGCCTGGCCGAATGTGTCAGCAAGCAGGAAGCCCGCAACGAGCCCGCGGTCGTGCTGGTACCAGGCCCGGTGCGTGCCGCGCTGGCCCGCCTGGTCCGCCACAGCGTTCCGTCGCTGTCGGTCCTAGCCTACAGCGAGGTGCCGGAGGATAAGCGCCTGAAGCTGGTCGGAACGATCAGCTGACGCCGCCCCGCAACGCGCCAGAAAACAGACACCACTTTCAAACACCCGCAACAGACAGATTCCAAGGGGAACCCGAACCGTGCAGACCACCGACCACCCGCGTTCTCCGACCGCCACTCCGCCGACTTCGTCCCGTGACCACAGCATGAAAATCAAACGATTCGTCGCCGCCGACATGCGCTCGGCCATGAACCTGGTGCGCAAGGAACATGGTCCTGACGCCGTGATCCTGTCCAACCGCCGGATCGAAGAAGGCATCGAGATCGTGGCCGCCGCCAACTACGATGAGAGCGCCGTGCAGCGCGCCCTGGAAGCGTCGCGCCGCGACGTGGCGCCGCCGCCCGCACCGAAGCCGCGTACCGCCGCCGACGCGGTGATCGCCGCGGTCACCCGCCGTCGCAGCAGCACCCCGGCACCGGAGCCGGTGGCGGCCACCACCTCGGCCGTTGCCGCCCTCGCCCGCGCCGCCGTCGGTGCTACCGGCCGCACCTTGGACAGCGCCGACGAAATCGTGCCGACGCGCGGCAGCACCGGCTTCGCCGCTACGCTGGCGCGTGCCGCCGTCAATGAATCGACGCTGCCGGAACAGATCTTCGCCCCGTTCGCCGACGCCATCGTGGCGCCCTCGCCGGCCGCAGCCGCGCCGGTGAACCGCGCCCGCTTCCAGATCGATCCGCCGCTGGAAGAGAGTACGCAGCTGCCGGCAGTGTCGCCGCCGCCGTTGCCGGTTGCCCGCCAGGCCACCGTCGCGCCCGAAGACGACGCAGCCCACGCGCCGGTTGCCATGCAGCCGACGGAAGCTGCACCGGCACCGCTGCCGGCGCTGGCAGCGGCACCGGCGCTGACCCTGGTCGCCGACGACGCCGAGATCCGCCACCTGCGCCAGGAAGTGGCCGGCATGCGCCAGGTGATCGAGCGCGAAATGAACCGCTTCACCGATGAGCGCCTGCGCGGCTGCCCGGTACGCGCCACCGCGCTGGACCTGATGGACGAGTACGGCTTCGACGCTGGCATCGCCCGCGACGTGGCCATGCAGATTCCGCTGGAAACCGAAGCGCATCGTGGCCGCGGCCTGATGCTGGGGCTGATCTCGCGCAAGCTGCCGATCGCCCCGGTCGACCCGATGGAGGAAGGCGGCGTGATTGCCCTGGTCGGCCCGACCGGCGCCGGCAAGACCACCACCATCGCCAAGCTGGCCTCGCGCTTCGCTGAAGCCCATGCCGCCCGCGATGTCGCCCTGGTCACCACCGATACGATGCGCATCGGCGCCCGTGAACAGCTGTACGGCTATGGCCGCCAGCTCGGCATCGCGGTGCACGAGGCCAACAGCGGCACCGATCTGGACCAGCTGCTGGAGCGCCTGAAGGACTACAAGCTGGTGCTGATCGACACCGCCGGCCTGGGCCCGCGCGACCGCGCACTGGCCGCCCAGCTGCAGTGGCTGCGCGCTGCCCGCCAGGTCCGCACCCTGCTGGTGCTGCCGGCCAACACCAGCTTCGGCGACATGGACGAGGTGGTCCGCCGCTTCGGCGCGGCCAACCTGCAGGGCCTGGTGCTGAGCAAACTGGACGAGACCGGCCGCTTCGGCAACGCCCTGTCGGTGGCGGTGGACCACAAGCTGCCGATCGCCTGGGTGACCGATGGCCAGGACGTCCCGGACGACCTGCACCGGGCCAGTGCAGCCAATCTTGTACTTCGCCTTGAAGATTTGCGCCGCGCGGCCGATATGCCCTGCAACCCGGAGTTGAACCATGCCGTCGCGTGAGTACGCCAAGCTGACCACCACCTTCCCGCTGACGGCGACCCGCAGCGAGCCGCTCGGCCCTGTGCGCACGATTGCCGTGACCGGCGGCAAGGGCGGCGTCGGCAAGACCAACGTGTCGGCCAACCTGGCCGTGGCGCTTGCCGGCATGGGTAAACGCACCCTGTTGCTGGATGCCGACCTCGGCCTGGCCAACATCGACGTGATCCTCGGCCTGAGCCCCACCAATACCCTGGCCGACCTGGTCGCTGGCCGCTGCAGCCTGGATGACGTGATCATCGAAGGCCCGAACGGCGTGCTGGTGGTCCCGGCCGCGTCCGGCCGCCGGCACATGGCCGAGCTGGCCCCCGCCGAGCATGTGGGCCTGGTCAACGTGTTCTCCGAACTGGAGCGCGAGCTGGACATCATGGTGGTGGACACCGCCGCCGGCATCACCGATGGCGTGCTGACCTTCTGCCAGGCCGCGCAGGACACCGTGGTGGTGGTCTGCGATGAACCGGCCTCGATCACCGACGCCTATGCCCTGATCAAGGTGCTGTCGCGCGAACGTGGCGTGGACCGCATCCAGGTGGTGGCCAACATGGTGCGCGACCCCAACGAAGGCCGCGTGCTGTACGAGAAGCTGACCCGCGTCTGCGAGAAATTCCTCGCCGATGTCTCGCTGAACTACCTCGGCTGCGTGCCGCAGGACGATTGGCTGCGCCTGTCGGTGCAGCGCCAGCAGCCGGTGGTGAAGGCCTATCCGTCCAGCCCGTCGGCACTGGCGATCACCGAGATCGCCCGCCGCACCGCCCGCTGGCAGGCACCGACCGAGCCGCGCGGTGGCGTCGAATTCTTCCTTGAACGCATCATCAAGCAGCGTGGGGTGGCCGCATGAAAGGCGCCGCCCAGTACAGAGAGGTCCAGCGCACGGCGGCCAACGAGGTCATCGCCCAGCACTCGGACCTGGTGCGGCGCATCGCCCACCACCTGGCCGCACGCCTGCCGGCCAGCGTCGAAGTGGACGACCTGATCCAGGCCGGCATGATGGGCCTGATCGAAGCGTCGCGCAGCTACGACGCCGACCAGGGTGCCTCGTTCGAGACCTACGCCTCGATCCGCATCCGCGGTTCGATGATCGATGAGATCCGTCGTGGCGACTGGGTGCCGCGTTCGGTGCACCGCCGTGCCCGCGACGCCGCTGCCACCATCCGCCGCCTGGAGCAGAGCACCGGCCGCGCCGCCAGCGCCACCGAAGTGGCTGCCGCGATGGAGATGCCGCTGCCCGAGTACCTGCGGCTGATGGAAGACGCCTCGCGCGGGCAGGTGCTGAGCCTGGAATCACGCATTGAAGACCAGGGCGAGCTGGACACCGTCGCCCAGGGCGGCCCGACCCCGCAGCAGGTGCTGGAACGCGGCGAGTTCGGCCGCGAGCTGGGCAATGCCATCGGCCACCTGCCCGAGCGCGAACAGCTCGTGCTGTCGCTCTACTACGAGCAGGAACTGAACCTGAAAGAGATCGGCGCAGTGCTCGGCGTGAGCGAGTCGCGGGTCTGCCAGATCCACGGCCAGGCGGTCCTGCGCCTGCGTGGCCGACTGAAGATTTTCGAGGCGGCCGACGCCGGCCTCGAGAGCTGATCAACAAAGGAACTCTGCTTTGAACAAGAACATGCGCATCCTGATCGTCGACGATTTCTCGACCATGCGTCGTATCGTCAAGAACCTGCTGGGCGATCTGGGCTTCACCAATACCGCCGAAGCCGAGGACGGGCATGCCGCGCTGTCGTTGCTGCAGAGCCAGCCGTTCGACTTCGTGGTGACCGACTGGAACATGCCGGTGATGACCGGCATCGAACTGCTGAAGGCGATCCGTGCCGATGCCAAGCTGAAGACCCTGCCGGTGCTGATGGTGACCGCCGAAGCCAAGCGCGAGCAGATCATCGAAGCGGCGCAGAACGGTGTGAACGGTTACATCATCAAGCCGTTCACCGCACAGACGCTGGAAGAGAAGCTCGGCAAGATCTTCGAACGCCTGGCGGCCAGCGCTTGATGGACACCACGGTCGACAAGAGCGCCCTCGCCCTGCGCCTGCAGGAAGCCCTGGATGCATTGGAATCCGGCGACGAGGCGGCCTGGCGCCAGCGCATCGACGGCCTGGTGGCGCTGCGCACCCAGCCGATGATGAGCGGCCTTTCGCGGCTGGCCCGCGAACTGGGCCAGGCACTGGGCGAACTGCCGACCGTGCCCGATGAAGCCGGCGAGCTGGACGACGCCTGCGCGCGCCTGGACCACGTGGTGGCGATGACCGAACAGGCCACCCACCGCACCCTGGACCTGGCCGAAGAGTGCCGCAACCTGACCGAACAGCTGCGCGCCGATGGCCTGCAGCCGGGCCAGGACGTGCAGCTGGACCGCATCCGCCACAACCTCACCGAGATCGCCCTGACCCAGAGCTACCAGGACCTGACCGGACAGATCATCCGCCGCGTGGTGGGCATCGTCCGCCGCGTGCACGAGGGCTTCGGCGCGCTCGGCCTGCCGCCGGAACAGCATCGCACCGACCCGGAACTGGCCGGGCCGGCACTGAAAGGGCTGGACCGCCATGCGGTCTCGCAGAACGACGCCGACGACCTGTTGTCGGATCTGGGGCTGTAACCATGGGCGCGGTAGCCGACGACATCACTGCCGATTTCATCATCGAGGCCCAGGAAATCCTGGATCGCCTCGGCGAACAGCTGGTGTCGCTGGAACAGGCACCGCAGGACAATGAACAGCTCAACGCGGTGTTCCGTGGCTACCACACGCTGAAAGGCGGCGCAGGTTTCCTCGGCATCACCGCGATGGTCGAACTGTGCCACGCCGCCGAAGAGGCGCTGGGCGCTGCGCGTGCCGGCCAGGCCGTACTGCAGGCACATCACTTCGATGCCGCCCAGCAATCACTGGACTACCTGCAGTCGATGCTTGACGCGGTGTCCTCGGGTACCGAGCCCGGCTTTGCCCCGCCCGAACTGGTCGCCCAGTTCGACGTGCATGGCGGTGGCGCGGCTGCGCCCTCGGCCGCCACGCCGGGTGCCGGCGGTGGCGACCTGATCACCGACGACGAGTTCGAAGCCCTGCTCGACCAGCTGCACGGCGGCAAGGCGCCAGCACCCGTGGCGGCGGCGAAGAAGGCCGACGACATGATCAGCGAAGACGAGTTCGAGGCGCTGCTCGATCAGCTGCATGGCGGTGCCGCCCCGGGCAGCAACGCCATCGCAGGGATTGCTGCCGCACCGGCACCACGACCGGCGCCCGCGCCGGCCGCACCCGCGGCCAAGCCGGCGCCCAACAAGCCCGTCGCCGAAGCCGAACACACCGTGCGCGTGGATACCAAGCGCCTGGACGCCATCGTCAACCTGATCGGCGAACTGGTGCTGTCACGAAACCGGTTGAAGACGTTGCGCACACGCCTGCGCGATGAAGAGCTGGACCGTGCCGTGTCGACGCTGGATATCGCCACCGCGCGCCTGCAGTCGGCAGTGATGCGCACCCGCATGCAGCCGGTCGGCAAGGTGTTCTCGCGCTTCCCGAAGGTGGCGCGCGACGTTGCGCGTTCGCTGAAGAAGGAAGTGGACCTGGAACTGATCGGCGCCGAGACCGAGCTCGACCGCAACCTGGTCGAAGCGCTGGCCGACCCGCTGGTGCACCTGGTCCGCAACGCCATCGACCATGGCGTGGAAATGCCTGATCTGCGCGAAGCGCAGGGCAAGCCGCGGATGGGCCACGTGCGCCTGTCGGCGCAGCAGGAAGGCGACTACGTCAGCATCGAAGTGCAGGACGACGGTGCCGGCATCGATCCGGAAAAGCTGCGCGCCAAGGCACGCGAAAAGGGCCTGATCGATCCGGAAGCCGCCGCCCGCCTGAGCAGCGAGGAATGCCTGCACCTGGTGTTCCTGCCGGGCTTCTCGACCAAGCAGCAGGTCACCGACATTTCCGGCCGCGGCGTCGGCATGGACGTGGTGCAGTCGCGCATCCGCGAACTGAGCGGGCAGATCCAGATCCAGTCGGAACTGGGTCGCGGCAGCCGCTTCATGATCCGTGTGCCGTTGACCCTGGCGATCCTGCCGACCCTGCTGGTGCAGGCCGGCGAAGACGTCTACGCCCTGCCACTGGCCCGCGTGATGGAAGTGCTGCATGCACCGCGCACCTCGCTGGGCTGGTTCGATGGCCGCGCCGTGCTGGACCGTCGCTCGCACACGCTGGCGCTGGTCGACCTGCGGCAATGGCTGGATGTGACGCCGGCCGCCTCGCCGCTGCTGACCATCGTGGTGCTGCAGGCCGGTGAAGCACGCTTCGGGCTGGTGGTGGACCAGGTGCGCGGGCGCGAGGAAGTGGTCATCAAGCCACTGCCCAAGGCCCTGCGCGGCCTGCGCGGTTACGCCGGTGCAACCTTGATCGGCGATGGTCGCATGGCACTGATCCTGGACGTGGACGGACTGCGCAGCCCACACGACTGACCCGATTGCTGAACGCGACACGCTGTAGCGCCGGGCCATGCCCGGCGACAGAAGAAACTGTGAACTCCGTTACACCAGATTCTCCCGGTGTCTCAAGTCCCATTCATACAAGCCGATACCGGACCCATGGATAGACTCAGCCTCATTGGACTTTTCCTCGCCCTGGCCTCGCTGGTCGGTGGCAGCATCCTCAAGGGCGCCGGGCTGGCGTCGTTGTGGTCGCCTGCCGCCTTTGTGATCGTGATCGTGGGTACCGTGGCGGCCATCCTGCTGCATACCGCGCCGGCGGTGTTCAAGCATGCGTTCAAGATCGTGCGCTGGGTCGTGCGCCCGCCGCACAGCGACCGTCGCGAACTGATCCAGCAGATCGTGGAATGGAGCAACATCGCCCGCCGCCAGGGCCTGCTCGGCCTGGAATCGCAGGTGGAAGCGCAGCGTGATCCGTTCCTGCGCAAGGGCCTGCAACTGCTGGTGGACGGTGTGGAACCCGAATCGATCCGGCACATGCTGGAAATCGAACTCGGCAGCCAGGAACACCAGGACCAGGCCGGTGCCAAGGTATTTGAGGCCATGGGCATCTATGCGCCTACGCTCGGCATCATCGGCGCCGTGCTCGGCCTGATCGCGGTGATGAAGAACCTGGCCGACCCGAGCAAGCTCGGCCACGGCATCGCAGCGGCGTTCACCGCCACCATCTACGGCATCGCCTCGGCCAACCTGCTCTTCCTGCCCATCGCCGCCAAGCTGAAGGGCGTGATCGCCCATTCCAGCCGCGACCGTGAAATGGTCATCGAAGGCCTGATCTCGATCGCCCAGGGCGAGAACCCGCGCAACATCGAAACCAACCTCTCCGGCTTCCTGCACTGACATGGCCCGCCGCAAGCACCACGAAGAGCACGCCAACCACGAAGCATGGGCCATCCCCTATGCCGACCTGATGACGCTGCTGCTCGCCTTCTTCGTGGTCATGTACGCGATCTCCTCGGTCAACGAGGGCAAGTACCGGATCATGGCCGACGCCCTCACCGATGCGTTCGGTGGTGCGCCGCGCACCATCAATCCGGTGCAGGTCGGCAACAAGCAGGTGCAGGGCGGCGGCTGGGACAGCCCGTCGGTGATCAAGTCCGGCACCAAGATCGGGCCGTCCGCACCCGCACCATCGCACGATCCCACCCTGCTGCCGGCGATGGCCTCGCAGATGCGCATGCCGGTGTCGGTGCACAACCAGGAGCAGATCGCGCGTGCCGAGCGCCAGCTCAACAGCATCGCCGACCGCCTGACCGCAGCGCTGGCACCCCTGATCGACCGCGGCATGATCAGCGTGCGCCGCACCGAACTGTGGATCGAAGTCGAGATCAACAGCGACATCCTGTTCCCGACCGGCTCGGCAGCGCTGGACGTGCATGCCCGCGACACCCTGGCCAGCCTGGCCGGTGTGCTGCGCGACGTGCCCAACAGCGTGCGCGTGGAAGGCCACACCGACAACGTGCCGATTGCCACCGCCACCTTCCCGTCCAACTGGGAACTGTCGGCCGGGCGCGCGGCCAGCGTCGTGCATCTGTTTGCCGACCAGGGCCTGCAGCCGTCGCGGCTGGCGATGGTCGGCTACGGCCAGTTCCGCCCCCGCGAAGCGAATGACAGTGCGCAGGGCCGCAACCGCAACCGGCGGGTGATGGTCATCATCCTGGCCGACACCAGTCATTCGGTGGACCCGCTGGGCGAACGTCTGAATGCCGCGACTGGGTCCACCCGCAACGCGAGCGAACAGGCCGCCGCAGCACCGGCCACCACCCCCACTTCCCCCATCGCACCGGTGCAGTTGCCACCGGTGCCGGCTGGCAGCCGTGTCGGCGCCGCCGTTCCCCCGGCAATGAAGGAGTAATCCGATGCGCATCTGGGCAGTCGCCAACCAGAAGGGCGGAGTCGGCAAGACCACCACCACCCTCGCCCTCGGTCGCGGCCTGGCCGCGCTCGGCCACCGCGTGCTACTGATCGATCTCGATCCGCATGCCTCGCTGACCCGCGCCTTCGGTGTGCCGATCGAACCGCCCCCCACCGGCGTGCTGGAACTGTTCGGCGCACCACCGGCCGACCTGTCCACGCTCAGTCACGCCAGCAACATCGGCGGGCTCGATTACGTGTGCGCGCAGGCCTCGCTGGCCACGCTGGAACGACGCAGCGCCAACCAGCCGGGCCTGGGCCTGGCACTGCAGAACGCCCTCGCCCGCCACCAGGGTCAGCACGACTACATCCTGTTGGACTGCGCACCGACCCTGGGCCTGCTGATGATCAACGCGCTGGCCGCGGCCGATCGCCTGATCATCCCCACCCAGGCTGAGCCGCTGGCCCTGCACGGCCTGGATGGCATGGTCCGCACCGGCGAGATGGTCGAGCGTTCGCGCCGCCGCCCGCTGCCGATCTCGATCCTGCCGACGCTGTTCGACCGCCGCACCCGCACCGGCAATGAATCGCTGCGCGCCATGCAGGACCGCCACGCAAGCCGCGTCTGGGAAGATGCGATCCCGATCGACACCCGCATCAGCAACGCGGCCGGGCTGACCCTGCCGAGCATCGGCGAGGACTACCCGGGCCGTGGCCTGGCGGCCTATCGCCGCGCGCTGAACTGGATCCTCGGTGAGGACGCACGCGCCCTGGAGCAGGCGGCATGAACACCACCGGCATGCTGGATGACTATCTGGACGAGCTGCTCGGCGACATTGCCGTGGCACCGGTCGCACCGGTCGCACCGGTCGCCGCAGATGCCACGCCGCGCCCGACGAGTGCAGTAGTCGACGGCCAGCGCGAGCCCACCTGGGACGACCTTCCGGCCGAAGTGATCTACGAAACCGACACCGTCGCAGCGGCCCCGGCCAACGACGATGCGGCGCTCGAAGCCGTCTTCGACGCCGCTGCCGCGCCTGCGGCCGATGCCGAGCGCGAACCGACCTGGGACGACCTGCCGGCCGAAGTGATCTACGAAACCGACGCCGTCGCAGCGGCCCCGGCCAGCGGCGATGCGGCGCTCGAGGCCGCCTTCGACGCCGTCGCCGTGCCTAAGGCCGACACCGAGCGCGAGCCCACCTGGGACGACCTTCCGGCCGAAGTGATCTACGAAACCGACTCCGTCGCGGCCGCCCCGGCCAGCGACGATGCGGCGCTCGAGGCCGCCTTCGACGCCGTCGCCGCGCCTGCAGCCGACGCCGAGCGCGAGCCGACCTGGGACGATCTGCCGGCTGAAGTGATCCATGAAACCGCGCCCGTGGCTGCTGCCCCTGTCGCACCGCCTGCGCCGGAACCCACCTGGGATGACCTGCCGGACGAAGTGATCTACGAAACCGACGCCGCCGACAGCCTCGCGCACACCGATAGTCCCGGGCTGCAGGCCGCGTTCGAAGCTGCCGCCGATGGCGACGTGGTTCCCGCCATCACCGCGCCGGCCGTTGCCACGCCTGCAGTGCGCCCGGCACCGTCAGCGATGCCGTCGATGACCCGCGCCGCCGTAATGCCGCCGCCACGGATCGCGGTCGACACCCCGTCCAGCAACCGCCCCGGCACCTGGCAGGAGCTGCAGGCACAGGCGCATCAGCCCGCCAGCAGCCCGCACCCGCAGAACCGCCGCGCCGGCGAGCGCACCTCGCGCTGGCTGCGCCTGCGCTGCGGCACCCAGGCCTACGCGCTGGAGCTGTTGAAGGTGCAGGAAGTGGTGCTGCCGGTGCCCCTGCTGCCATTGCGCGGTACCTCCCCGGAAATGCTCGGCATCATGAATCTGCGCGGCCAGGTGGTGCCGGTGATGGATCTTGGCCTGCACCTGGGCGCGGCGTCCGCCGAGGATGACGCGCAGACCCGCATCGTCGTGCTCGAAGAGAACGGCGAGACCCTGGGCCTGCGCGTGTCGGCCGTGGAGGACGTCGCCAACCTGACCGACTCGCAGATCGAACCGCCCGATACCGCCCGCATCTGCCAGATCTCCAATGACCTGTTCCGCGGCGTGGCCCGTATCAGCCAGCGGCCGATGATCCTGCTCGACGCCACGCAGCTGCTGGGGTGAATCGGCACTTCGCGCCGATCACGCCCCTAAAGAACTACCGCGCGGTGCCGTTATGAATGCTGGAACCGTTTGTCCGGAGCAACGATGAGCACTGTCGAACTGGGTGAGGATCTCGGCATCGAGAGCAGCACCGAGCTCAAGAACCGCCTTTCGCCCTTGGTGGCGGAAGCAGGCGAGCTGACCCTGGATGCAAGCCAGGTCGGTCGCATCCATACCGCCAGCGTGCAGGTGCTGTGTGCCTTCGTACAGGCCCGCCGCGAGGCAGGCCTGGGCACCGGCTTCCACGGTTGCACTGCAACCTTCCGTGACGCTGCACGCCTGTTGGGCGTCACCCAGGCCCTGGGCCTGGACGTACCCCATGACAACCTGAAATCTGTGGAGAACGCTGCATGAGCGCACGTATCTTGGTGGTGGACGATTCGGCGTCGATGCGCCAGATGGTTTCCTTCGCCCTCACCTCGGCCGGTTTTGCCGTCGAAGAAGCTGAAGACGGCGCGGTCGCGCTCGGACGTGCCAAGGGCCAGCGCTTCAATGCGGTGGTCACCGACGTCAACATGCCGAACATGGACGGCATCGCACTGATCCGCGAACTGCGCCAGCTGCCGGACTACAAGTTCACGCCGATGCTGATGCTGACCACCGAATCGGCCGCGGACAAGAAGTCCGAAGGCAAGGCCGCCGGTGCCACCGGCTGGCTGGTCAAGCCGTTCAATCCCGAACAGCTGGTCGCCACCGTGCAGAAAGTGCTGGGCTGATCGCCCCGCACTGCTCCCCCTCTTCGCTTCCGGATCGCCACTGCCATGAGCATGGACCTGCAACGCTTCCACGCCACTTTCTTCGAGGAGAGCCGCGAAGGCCTCGACGCCATGGAGGCTGGCCTGCTGGCCCTGGAATCGGGACAACAGGACCCGGAGATCATCAACTCGGTGTTCCGTGCCGCCCACTCCATCA
The DNA here is from genome assembly GCF_056861525.1 of Stenotrophomonas sp. 82F1. NCBI lineage: Bacteria > Pseudomonadati > Pseudomonadota > Gammaproteobacteria > Lysobacterales > Lysobacteraceae > Stenotrophomonas > Stenotrophomonas sp. 82F1. The sequence goes on along the minus strand of NZ_JBSPUD010000002.1, from coordinate 9,440 downwards.
AGGGTGGCGCCGGCACGTTCGGCTTCGATGCCATCGCCGGGTTGACCCACGTGCTGGAGACGCTGCTGGATGAGCTGCGTGCCGGCAAGCGCGCTCTCGAAGGCAACGCCGTCGATGCGATGCTGTCGTCGGTGGACGTGCTGCGTGCCCTGTTGCGCGAGGCCGAGCACGGCCAGCCCGCCGACCCTGCAGCGGTTGCTGCGGTGAAAGCGCGCCTGGAATCGGTGCTGTCCGGCCAGGCGGCGGCCGCCGCTGCGCCGGCCGCCGCCAGCAAGGTCGACGACACACCGGAAGCCTGGCAGATCGGCTTCACTCCGGCGCCGTCGCTGTTCATGAGCGGCAACGACCCGCTGCGCATCATCCGCGAACTGGAACACCTGGGTTCGCTGCAGGTCGCCGCACGCATGGATCGCCTGCCCGGCTTTGCCCAGCTCGATCCGCTCGAAGCCCACCTTGCGTGGGACCTGGGCCTGGTCGGCAAGGTGCCGCGCAGCAAGATCGAAGACACCTTCGCCTGGGTGCTGGACGACTGCGAACTGGACATCCGTCCGGCCGCACCGCCAAGCCTCGCCACCCAGGCACCGGCTGCCGCGCCAGTGGCTGCCCCCGCGCCTGCCGCTGCCGCACCGACGGCGAGCGCCGGCGCCAGCCAGGAAGCGGAAACCTCCATCCGCGTCAGCGTCGACAAGGTCGATGCACTGATCAACCTGGTCGGCGAACTGGTCATCACCCAGGCCATGCTCAAGCAGGTCTCGCACGCGCTGGACCCGGTCCATGCCGAGAGCCTGTTCGCTGGCCTGGACCAGCTTGAACGCAATACCCGCGATCTGCAGGAAGCGGTGATCGGCGTGCGCATGCTGCCGGTCGACGCAGTCTTCCGCCGCTTCCCGCGCCTGGTCCGCGACCTGTCCGGCCGCCTCGGCAAGCACGTGCGCCTGCGCACGATCGGCGAAGGCACCGAACTGGACAAGGGCCTGATTGAAAAGATCGCCGATCCGCTGGTGCATCTGGTCCGCAACTCCATCGACCACGGCCTGGAAATGCCGGACGTGCGTCGCGACGCCGGCAAGGACGAGACCGGCACGATCACCCTGGCAGCCTCGCACCAGGGCGGCCACATCGTCATCGAAGTCAGCGACGACGGCCGCGGCCTGAATCGCGAGAAGATCCTGGCCAAGGCGCACGAACGCGGCCTGGCCGTGCCGGACAACCCGACCGATTCGCAGGTCTGGGACCTGATCTTCCAGCCCGGCTTCTCCACCGCCGATGCGGTCACCGACCTGTCCGGTCGTGGCGTCGGCATGGACGTGGTCCGCCGCAACATCCAGGCGCTCGGTGGCGAGGTGCAGATTGAAAGCGGCCTCGGCACCGGCACCCGTACGCTGATCCGGCTGCCGCTGACCCTGGCCATCCTCGACGGCATGACCGTTGCGGTGGCCGGCGAAACCCTGATCCTGCCGCTGGCCTACGTGCTTGAAGCATTGCAGCCGCAGCCCGACGACATCCGCAGCATGGCCGGCGAAGGCCGCGTGCTGCGCGTGCGTGGCGAGTACCTGCCGATCCTGTCGCTGAGCGAGTACTACGGCTATGGACAACGCGCACCCGGCAGTGAATCGCTGGTGGTGGTGGTGGAAGGCGATGGCCAGAAAATCGCGCTGGAAGTGGACGAACTGGTCGGCCAGCAGCAGGTCGTGGTGAAGAACATCGAGAACAACTACCGCCGCATCGGCGGCGTCTCCGGCGCCACCATCCTCGGTGACGGTCGCGTCGCCCTGATCGTCGACATCGGCGGCCTGGTGCGTTCGTTGCGGGTGCCGCAGGCCGCCTGAGCCGCTCCACGTGCCGTGCCTGACCGCCGCCCTCCGGGGCGGCGGTTTTTGTTTGCGCGCGCATACAACAGCACCCCTCCTTCGCGGCTGGCAGGGCTGCGCGGTCTGCTGTGAACTCCGTCAACCTGCACTGTGAACTTCATCGTGCGCATGGTTTCGCCTGAAACCACGATATCGATGCGAACGCCCCGCCAGGGCGTGCTTTGCGCCGCATCTCCCTACGCCAGCGAATGTGACACAGGTCCATAAAGTCCGCCGCACAGGCGCCGCTATCTCGACATGACGGCAGTCACCGATCCTTCACCCGGCACCACCGTTCCCTCCTGCAACGACCTTTTGCCTGCGGCGCCGCCGCCGGTATTCTGCCCACCTTGGAGCACCCTGCATGAAGTGGTTCCACGATCTGCCCATCGCCCGCAAGCTGGCTGTGGGATTCACCCTGACCACCCTGATGACCGTCGTGCTGGGTGCGTTCGCCCTGGTCCGCCTGTCCGAAGCCAATGCCAAGCTGACCTCGATGGCGACCAACGACATCCCATCGGTGCAGTACCTCGGTGAAGTGCGCTCGCAGCTGGGTGAGTTCCGCACCTATGAACTGGCCCAGATCAGCATGCTGGACCAGCCGGAAAAGGTGGCCGACTACAACAAGCGCATGAACGACACCGCTGCGGTAGTGCGCGAGCAGCTGGCCGCCTATGCCAAGCTGCCGGCCGGCGACAAGGAGCGCGCGCTGTACCAGGCCGTGCAGGCCGACGTCGATGGCTACTTCGCCGCCAATACCAAGCTGCGCGAAGCGGCGACGGCGGGTGATGGCGAGACCGCCCGGCAGATCTCCGATGAGCAGTCGCGCCCGCTGCGCCGCAAGGCCTTTGAGGACCTGAAGGCGCTGGGTGCGCTGCTGGGAACCCAGATGCAGGGCAAGATCGACGACGCCAACGCGACCCACCGCAACAGCATGCTGGCCATCATCGCCGCCATCGTGCTGCTGGTCGTGGTCGCCGCCACCCTGGCCGTGGTCATCTCGCGCGCCGTGGTCGGTCCGCTGGGCAAGGCCGTGCATGCCATCCAGGCGGTTGCCCGTGGCGACCTCAGCGTCACCACCCAGGCCACCGGCAAGGATGAGGCGGGCCGCATGCTGGCCGCCACCGCAGAGATGACCGCGATGCTGCGTCGCTTCTCCGAGCAGACCCAGCTGATGGCACAGATGCATGCCGGCCCCGATATCAGCCACCGCATTCCGGAAGATTTCCCGGGCGTCTACGGCCAGCTCGCCGGCGGCATCAACACGGTGATCTTCGAGCACCTCGATGCGATCCGTGATGCCATCGACGTGCTCAACCAGTACGCCACCGGCAACCTCGCCCCCGATGCCCGCCGCTTGCCGGGCAGCCGCGCGATCCTGCATGAATCGATGGATGCGGCCAAGGCCAGCCTGCTGGCGATCAACACGCAGATCCAGCAGTTGGCCTCGGCTGCCGCCGCCGGCGATTTCAGCCAGCGTGGCGATGCGCAGCGCTTCGATCACGATTTCCGCGTGATGATCGAGCAGCTGAACAGCATGATGCAGGTCGCCGACGGCAACCTGGGCCAGCTGTCGCAGCTGCTGCAGGCTATCGCCGGGGGCGACCTGACCGCACGCATGGACGGCCAGTTCCACGGTGTGTTCGCCCGCATGCGTGACGATGCCAACACCACGGTTGCCCAGCTGACCCAGATCGTCAGCCAGATCCAGGCCAGCACCTCCAGCATCACCCTGGCCGCCGGCGAAATCGCCTCGGGCAACAGCGACCTGTCGCGCCGCACCGAGCAGCAGGCCGCCAACCTGGAAGAAACCGCCGCGTCGATGGAGGAACTGACCTCCACCGTGCGCCAGAACGCCGAGCACGCACGCCAGGCCAACCAGCTCGCCATCGGCGCGCATGGCGTGGCCTCGCAGGGCGGCGAAGTGGTCGGCCAGGTGGTCACCACCATGTCGGCCATCGAAGCCTCCTCGAAGAAGATCGCCGAGATCATTTCGGTGATCGACGGCATCGCCTTCCAGACCAACATCCTGGCGCTGAACGCTGCGGTCGAAGCCGCCCGTGCCGGTGAACAGGGCCGTGGCTTCGCCGTGGTCGCCAGCGAAGTGCGTACCCTCGCCCAGCGCTCGGCCGCCGCCGCCAAGGAGATCAAGGGCCTGATCGACGAATCGGTCGGCAAGGTCGCCGAAGGCTCCAGCCTGGTCCACCAGGCCGGCAGCACCATGGGCGAGATCGTCGCTTCTGTGCAGCGGGTGACCGACATCATGGCCGAGATCTCCGCCGCCTCGCAGGAACAGTCGGCCGGCATCGAGCAGGTCAACCAGACCGTGGTGCAGATGGATGAAACCACCCAGCAGAATGCTGCGCTGGTGGAAGAAGCCACTGCGGCCGCGCGGGCGATGGAAGACCAGGCCGCGCAGCTGGGCGAGGCCGTTGCACGCTTCCGCCTGGCCGCGCCGAGCGCAGGCAACGCGGCGCCGCGTGCGGCGATGTCCGCGGCCGGAAGTGCACCGCGCAAAGCGGCGCCTGCGCCCATCGCCACGCCATCGCGCGTGCGTAAGCCCGTTGCACAGCCGGCGCTGGCCGGCGACGGCGACTGGCAGGAGTTCTGATCGCAGCATCGGGGTGGCCCCGCGCCACCCCGACAGCGGACCGCTGGCCCTTCGGTGTCCGGCATGGCACAACGAATCAGTCGAGCGCGTGCGGTGCTACATAAATCCGCAACGCAGCCGATACTTCTTTCGAGCCACGCGCCCACACGCGTCGGCGCCCGCCCCTGACCACAGATTCCATGTCCGACGGCCACGACACTGCACCGCCCGAAGTCCATGCGGCCGACGCCGCCGACGATCGCTTCCTGGTCCGCAATCCCCGCCAGGTGCGGCAGCTGCTGCGTTCTTTGATCGAGCAGCGATCACTGATCAACGCCCATATCGACGGCCGCGATCGCTCCTTCCCGACCGCCCTGCTCGAACTGGACGAGGACGAGGACATGCTGCTGCTCGATGGCAGCCCGCAGGAAGCCTCCAACCGCGCCGCCGAACAGGCCGACCACCTGCTCTGCTTCGCCCAGCTGGAACGGGTGATGGTGCGTTTCCGCCTGCACGACCTGCAACGCGTGGACAACGAAGGCCACGTCGCCTTCCGGGCACCGTTCCCCGAGGAGCTGGTGCACCTGCAGCGGCGTGAACTGTACCGGCTGGAGACCCCCATCACCGATTCACCGCACCTGCTGCTGCCGCCGGGCGAGGCCCAGGCCGAAGCGCTGTCGATGCGGGTGGTGGACATCAGTGGCGGCGGCCTGGCGGTGACCGTGCCCGTCGATTGCGCGATCTTCAGCCTGCAACAGCGCTACCGGGCGCAGTTGTCGATGCCCGATGGCCCGGACCTGCAGATCTCACTGGTGGTCTGCAACCTGCTGCCGCAACGCCTGCCCAACGGCACCGAGGTCAAGCGCGTCGGCATGCGCTTCGACGACCTGCCCCGCGGCGGCGACAGCGCCATCCAGCGCTACATCTTCCGCATCGACCGCCAGCGCAAGGCACGCCGCAACGGCGAGCTCTGACACATCCACAACCGGATCTGCCGGCCAGCGGCCGGCACTACCATCCCTGGTAGATCCACGCCACGCGTGGATGCGACCCCAGTAGATCCACGCCATGCGTGGATGCATGCCCCAGTAGATCCACGCCATGCGTGGATGCATGCCCCAGTAGATCCACGCCATGCGTGGATGGATCTCTAAAGTCCCCCACTACGGGGCCGATATCGAGCCTGACACCGGCACTTCCGGCAGAACCAGGACCCCTCGATGAACGACAAGAACAGCTCCGCCGCCGGCGCCGATGGCGAATTCCTCAGCTTCACCCTCGGTGCCGAGCACTACGGCGTGGACATCCTCAAGGTGCAGGAAATCCGTGGCTACGACGCCGTCACCCGCGTCCCCGATGCCCCGGACTACATCAAGGGTGTCATCAACCTGCGCGGCACCATCGTGCCGGTGATCGACCTGCGCCTGAAGCTGCGCCTGGAAGACGCCCGCTACGACGCCTTCACTGTGATGATCGTGCTCAACGTGGAAGACCGCGTGGTCGGCATCGTGGTCGACAGCGTCTCCGACGTGATCCCGCTGTCGGCCGAGCAGATCCGCCCGACCCCGGAATTCGGCGCCGCCGTCGACACCCGCTTCATCTCCGGCATCGGCACCCACGACGACCGCATGCTGATCCTGCTGGATATCGAAACCCTGCTGGACAGCGCCGACATGGGCCAGAGCCACGTCGTCGAAGACGCCGCCGCCTGAACAAACGGACCTTCTTCACGTTTCTGTTACGCAGCCCTTCAGTTCCCCCCATCCACGCCGATAGGGGGACAGAAGCCGGTCGCGCAGGAACGCGCCAAGGCCGGATCCACCATCACCATCCCCGGAGAATCACCCCGATGAAGTCCCTGCTTGCGTTCGTTTCGGCTGCCGTCCTGGCCACCACCGCTTCCTCCGCCTTCGCGCAGTCGGCCGAGATGATTCCGCCGGAGATGGCACCGCGCGCCGTCGGCAAGGACGGCATGGTCTGCGGCAAGGTCGAAAAGGCCCGCTTCGCAGAAGGTTCCGAAGGCCAGCCGACCTTCCTGTACATGGGCGGCGCCTTCCCGCGCCACACCTTCTCGGCCCGCATCGCCGGCGAGAACCGCGGCAAGTTCTCCTTCCCGCTGGAAACCCTGGAAGGCAAGACCGTGTGCGTGATCGGCAAGATCCAGCGCGATGCCTCGCGTGCGGAAATCGAAGTCAGCTCGCCGTCCAGCCTGAAGCTGGCCAACATCAAGTAATCCGCTGTCCGTCAGACCACGCCGGCCAGTGTGCCGGCGTGGCTGTTGCAACCGGGCCCCGCGCCCGGCCGCGTCTGCCTTAGGAGATCGCAACGCCCATGCCGTGGATCAACAACCTGAAACTGATGCCGAAGCTCATGCTGACCTTCGGTGTCCTCTTGCTGGTGATGCTGCTGCAGGGCATCGTCGCCTACCGTGGCCTGCATTCGCTGAACAACGTGACCACCGAGCTGGCCGGTTCACGCATGGAAAGCATCCGCATGGCCGGCGAAATGCGCGGCATGCTCGGTGAGTACCGCAACAGCGCCTACCAGCAGCTGATCCGCGCCAGCGACGACGTCAAGGCCGACGCCCGCAAGCAGGCCGTCGAACTGCGCACCAGCATGGACACGTCGATCAAGGACTATCCGAAGCTGGTCGACAACGCACAGCAGAAGAAGCTGTTCGACACCTTCGCCAAGGACTGGAAGGACGCGCTGGCCTCCTATGACAGCGTCACCGAAATGCTGGAGCTGGACCTGCCCGACGACGCGATCGATACCTTCGTCGGCGAGACCCGCACCAAGCACCGCAAGGCGGGCGCCGCGCTGGAAGCGCTGATCGCCGAAGACAACCGCCTCGCCCGCGCCTCGCGCGACGAAGCCGCCTCCACCTACTCCGCCTCGGCCGTGCTGACCGTGATCGCCCTGCTCGGCGGTGCCGCACTCGGCCTGGTGCTGGTGTGGCTGTTCGCCCGTGCCCTGGTCGGCAGCGTGCGTGGCGCCGTCTCGGTGGCCAACGACGTCGCCGGTGGCAAGCTCGATGGTCACATCGATGTCAGCCGCCAGGACGAAGTGGGCGAACTGATGCAGGCCATGCAGCGCATGCAGCGCGACCTGCGCGAGCGCACCGAAACCGACCAGGCGATCGCCCGCGAGAACCTGCGTATCCGCACCGCGCTGGATTACAGCTCGACCGGTGTCTACCTGACCGATCCCAGCAACACCATCGTCTACAGCAACCGCGCCCTGCAGCAGACCCTGGCCCAGTACCAGGACGAGCTGCGCCGCGACCTGCCGGACTTCGACGCACACGCCTCGCTGGTCGGCAAGCCGGTCACCGTGCTCGAGCACCGTGGCGAGATGGACAACACCCTGCTGGCCAACCTCAAGCAGCATGGCGTTGCCCGCCGCCCGATGCAGTACGGCGATGCGCAGTTCGCCCAGGTCGTGTCGACCATCCGCAACGAAGACGGCGACACCGTCGGCTACGTGGTGGAATGGCGCGACCGCACCCAGGAAGCGCAGGTCGAGGCCGAAGTGGCCCGGGTGATTGCCCAGGCTGCTGCCGGCGACCTGTCCGGCCGCATCGATGCCAACGACAAGGAAGGCTTCTTCCTGCAGCTGGCCCAGCAGATCAACGGCCTGCTGGACGCCAACTCGGGCAGCATCGAACAGATCTCTGGCCTGCTGGCCGCACTGTCGCAGGGTGACCTGACCGTGCGCATGCATGGCGACTACCAGGGCGTGTTCGCCCGCATGCGTGACGATGCCAACGCCACCGCCGCACAGCTGAGCGAGATCGTCACCCGCATCAAGCAGTCCAGCCGCGCGATCAGCTCGGCCGCCGGCGAAATCGCCTCGGGCAACAGCGACCTGTCGCGCCGCACCGAACAGCAGGCCGCCAACCTGGAAGAAACTGCCGCCTCGATGGAGGAACTGACCTCCACCGTGCGCCAGAACGCCGAACACGCGCGCCAGGCCAACCAGCTCGCCATCGGTGCGCACGGCGTGGCCTCGCAGGGCGGTGAAGTGGTCGGCCAGGTGGTCACCACCATGTCGGCCATCCAGGCCTCGTCGAAGAAGATTGCCGAGATCATTTCCGTCATCGACGGTATCGCCTTCCAGACCAACATCCTGGCGCTGAACGCCGCGGTGGAAGCCGCCCGTGCCGGCGAACAGGGCCGCGGTTTCGCCGTGGTTGCCAGCGAAGTGCGCACCCTCGCCCAGCGTTCGGCCGCAGCGGCCAAGGAGATCAAGGGCCTGATCGACGACTCGGTCGGCAAGGTCAACGACGGCTCGGCGCTGGTGCACAAGGCCGGCGCGACCATGGGCGAGATCGTCGCCTCGGTGCAGCGCGTGACCGACATCATGTCCGAGATCTCCGCTGCCTCGCAGGAGCAGAGCGCTGGCATCGAGCAGGTCAACCAGACCGTGGTGCAGATGGACGAAACCACCCAGCAGAACGCCGCGCTGGTGGAAGAAGCCACTGCTGCCGCACGTGCGATGGAAGAACAGGCGGGTCATCTGAGCGAGGCGGTATCGATCTTCGTGGTCGACGAAGCCGAAGTCGTGGTCGCCGCGCGCACGCCGGCACCGCGTGCTGCTGCCCCGGCTGCCCCGGCACCGATGGCACCGCCGGCCCGACGCGTCAGCGGCGCTCGCCCGGCAGTGACCGAACTGGCCGATGGAGACTGGCAGGAGTTCTGATTCCTGCCTGACCTGACCCACGAATACGCCCCGGCCCTGCGCTGGGGCGTTTTTGTTTCCGGAGTATCTGATTATCCAGCCAACGGCGAAGCCCCTCGTGGTGAATCGCGAAATGCGCATGTCCACTTCAGGTTGGCCGGGAGGGTGGGCTGCGCAGGGGCCGCCGTGAATATGTGGTGGTCAAGTACTTCTGGACACTCCCAAAGGGAGTTCAGGCCACCTGCACTTCACGGAGCGCAGGTGGCACAAGGCCGTTGGCACTGTGCAGCCGACGGTGGTTGTACCAGTTCACAAATTGT
>NZ_JBSPUD010000001.1:448091-517269 GCF_056861525.1 Stenotrophomonas sp. 82F1 | reverse complement strand
GCTGGGCATGCTGGCCAACGCCGAGGTGATCCACGCCGTGGCCGATGCACTGGAACGCCATCGACCACCGCACGTGGTGCTGGACCCGGTGATGGTCGCCACCAGCGGCGCCCGCCTGCTGGAGGACAGCGCGCTGCAGGCAATGCGCGAACGGTTGCTGCCATTGGCCACCCTGGTCACCCCCAACGCACCGGAAGCGGAATTGCTGGTCGGCCGCAGCATCGCCAATGGCAACGACGCAGAGCAGGCCGCCGCCTCACTTCTTGATCTGGGTGCCGGTGCGGTACTGCTGAAGGGCGGCCACCTGCATGAGGGCAACCGCGTGGTCGACCGTTACTTCGATGGCGTCAGCAGCGAAGAGTTCATCCATGCCCGCCTGCCCTTGGATGCGCACGGCACAGGCTGCACGCTGGCCTCGGCCATTGCCGCGCAGCTGTGCAACGGGCTGAGCCTGGCCAATGCCTGCGAAGCCGGCATCGATTACGTGGCGCGCGGTCTGCAGCAGGGCTATGCGCCCGGCCGCAGTGAGGTGCTGGTGCTCGACCACTTCGGCGCGGCACCGCACGCATGAGCGATTCGCCACGCGCACTCGCCGTGGACAGCGGCGATGGCCACCGTTACGAGGTCATCGCCTGCGTGCCTGCACAGCCACTGGCGCGGTTGTTGTGGCTGCCAGCGCTGGGCGTGGCCGCACGCCATTACCTGCCGCTGGCGCAGGCACTGGCCGCCCGGGGCGTGGCGGTCTACCTGCACGAATGGCGCGGCAATGGCAGCAGTTCGCTGCGCCCGTCGCGCGCCCAGGATTGGGGCTACAAACAGATTCTCGACCACGACCTGCCGGCCAGTCAGGCGCTGCTCGCCGCTGACGACAACGCGCAGGACGTGCTGCCATGGATCATTGGTGGTCACAGCCTGGGCGGCCAGCTGGCCTGCGTACACGCCGGGCGCCAGCCGCAGGCGTTCGATCGATTGTGGTTGGCCGCCAGCGGCACCCCGTTCTGGCGTACGTTCCCACCACCACGCGGCTGGCTGCTGCCCCTGATCTATCGCTTCCTGCCGTGGATCGCGCGACGCCAGGGCGTGCTGCACGGGCGCCGGCTCGGTTTCGGCGGCACCGAAGCACGCGGGCTGATCGCCGACTGGGCGCGCGTAGGGCTGAACAATCACTACGCGGCTGCGGGCATGGGCGAGGATCTGGACGCCCAGATGACGCGTGTGCATGGCAGTGCGCAGGCGGTGCTGATGGAAAACGATTGGCTGGCGCCTATCGGATCGATGCAGGCGCTGCTGGCGAAACTGCCGAATGTCGCCTCACAGCTGCGCGTGCTTTCTGCGCAGGAGCTGGGTACGCGAGCTGACCACTTTGCGTGGATGAAACACCCGGAGGCTGTCGCAGAGGCGTTTTCCATTCAGTTGGGTGAAAATTTTCACAAAAGCGTTGACGACTCGCGCCGACATCCGCATAATTCCGCTCCTGTCGCAGGGCGCCCGTAGCTCAGTTGGATAGAGTACCTGGCTACGAACCAGGCGGTCGGGAGTTCGAATCTCTCCGGGCGCACCACTCGACAGACCTTCAGCATCCGCCGCTGGAAGTGCAGTAAAATAGAGAAGTAAGTTGATTGTGTACCGCGCGCCCGTAGCTCAGTTGGATAGAGTACCTGGCTACGAACCAGGCGGTCGGGAGTTCGAATCTCTCCGGGCGCACCACACACGATCAACACAACAAGTTTATGTAATTGGCGCCCGTAGCTCAGTTGGATAGAGTACCTGGCTACGAACCAGGCGGTCGGGAGTTCGAATCTCTCCGGGCGCACCATTACACCGAAACAGCAGGCCTCGGCCTGCTGTTTTTTTTTGTGTTTTTTGGCAGGGCTGCGCCCTGCACCCGCAGAGGCCAAAGCAACGGCAACAGCAGAAGCAGGCATTCCGTGGGTGGCGGGGCGGCATGGGTAGGCAGGACACGCCGTAAACCCATCCATGGGGGCTCGATGGCGCCATCCATGGCGCCAACGGTCCTGCCTACCCATGCCGCCCCACCTCTGACAGATTTCCGCGATCTGGTAGATCCACGCCATGCGTGGATGAATCTCATCGAGATCAAATATTTCGACAATTGAACGAAGAGCATCCACGCATGGCGTGGATCTACGTGTCGACCAAGGTCGACACCCACCAAGAGCAGGCCAAGAGCAGGCCATGCCATCCAACAGATCGCAGAGATCTGTCGAAGGCGGGGTGGGTCCGGTTGCGGGGGTGTAAGCGCCATGGATGGCGCGCCCAAGCCTACAGGGACGTACTTGCGGCGTCCCCCGCAACCGGACCCACCCCGCCATCCCACGGAATACCCGCTGTTGCTTTGGCTTTGGCTTTGGCTTTGACTGTTACTGTTGCCTCGGCAGGTGCAGGGCGCAGCCCTGCCGCACCCTACCCCTCCGCCATCGCCTGCCACCACTGCGCCAGCAGCTCCGGCCGTCGCAGGCGCTCGCGCCACCAGCGCAGGGCCGCGCCATCTTCGCCGGTGCGCCACGCCAGCCAGAAGGTCTCTTCCGGCTTGTGCTCCTCGACCTCGCGGATCACCAGCTGGCCGCGTGCCACCGCCGCGCGCGCGCACGGTTCGGGCAGGAAGCCGAATCCCAGCCCCTGGCACTGCAGCTTCAACTTGCTGGCCATGTCCGGCACGGTCAACGTCTCCTGGCCCATCAACAGGCCCACGGTGCGTGGCAGCAGGCGTCGTGCCGAATCGGATACCGCGATCGCGCAGTACGGCGCCAACTGCTCGCGGCCCAGCACACCCGGCACGGTCGCCAGCGGATGCTCCGGCGCCACCGCAAACACGAAACCCACGCTACCCAGCGGCTCGACCACGTAGCCCCCGCCACTGGGACCCTCGCCCGGTGCACCGACCAACAGGTCGGCGCGCCGGTCCAGTAGTGATTCCCAGGTGCCGGACAACGCCTCGCCAAACAGGCGCAATCGGGTCGGCGCCGCCACCTCACGGAATGCAGCAATATCCGGCCCCAGCAGCCAGGTCGGGAACACCGAATCCACCGCCAGGGTCAATTCAGCCTCCCAGCCCGAGGCTACGCGCCGTACCCGCAGTTCCAGCTCCCGGGCCGCACGCAGCAGGTGCCTGCCCTCCTCCAGCAACGCGCGCCCGGCCTCGGTCGGCTCCGCCCGCGGGCCGATCCGGTCGAACAGCTGCACCCCAAGGTCCTCTTCCAGCTTGGCCACGGTGTAGGAAATGGTCGAGGGCACCTTGTGCAGGGCCTTGCCGGCGCCGGCGAATGAGCCTCGGCGGTCGATCGCGTCCAGGATCTGCAGGGCATCGAGGCTGAGCTTGAGCATTCGAAATTTTCGATGATGGCTGTCAAAACTATCCGTTTTTCAAACCCCAGGTGCAAGCGGATACTTCTCCTCAACGGGAAAACACAGCGGCTGCCAGCCCATCCCGCCCCATCGAAACCATCGAACAAGGAGATTCCATCATGCTGCAGATCCGCAAGAGCGCTACCCGTGGCCTGGCCGAGCATGGCTGGCTGTCCTCGCGCCATACCTTCTCGTTCGCCAGCTACTACGACCCCCGCTATGTGAGCTTCGGCCCGCTGCGGGTCATCAACGAAGACAAGGTGACCGGCGGCCAGGGCTTCGGCACCCACAGCCACAGCAACATGGAGATCGTCTCCTACGTGCTGGGTGGCGCGCTGGAGCACAAGGACTCGATGGGCACCGGTTCGGTGCTGCGCTACGGCGACGTGCAGCGCATGAGCGCCGGCAGCGGCGTCAGCCACAGCGAGTTCAACCATTCGGCCACCGATCCGGTGCATTTCCTGCAGATCTGGATCTTCCCGCAGACCGAGAACATCACGCCGTCGTATGAGGAGACCCACTTCACGCCGGAGAGCAAGCGCGGCCAGCTGCGCCTGATCGCCTCGCCGGATGGCGCCGATGGCTCGCTGCACATCCACCAGGATGCGCGCATCTTCGCCACCATCCTCGATGGCGAGCAGAAGCTGCATCACGCCCTGGCTGCCGGCCGCGGCGCGTATGTGCAGGTGGCGCGGGGCCAGCTGCAGGTCAACGGCATCACGCTGGAAGCGGGTGACGCGCTGCAGGTCAGCGACGAGGCACAGCTGACCCTGGAAAACGGCAACGACGCCGAAGTGCTGGTGTTCGACCTGCCGCTGTAACCCACACGCCCGCGATGCCGTCCGGCATCGCGGGCTTGTCATGTGGCAACGCGATCAGAACTTGTACGTCACCGCCAGCCGCACGTTGCGCGGCTCGCCCCAGGTGTAGGTGCTGTACCAGCTGAAGATCGTGTAATAGCGCTTGTCCAGCAGGTTGTTGACGTTGACGGTGGCCGACAGGCGATCGTTGAACTGGTAGCGCGCCATGGCATCCAGCAGCCAGTACGGCTGGGTGCGATGGACCACCGACGCACCATTGGCCGGGTTGGTGATGGTGCCGAACGTGGAATCCTGCCAGCGCGCGCCGCCCCCGACGGTCAGCCCCTGCCAGTCGCCGCGCAGGCGGTAGCTGGTGTGCAGGCTGAACTGGTTTTCCGGCTCCAGCGTGGACACCTTGGTCCCTGCCTGGCGGGCGATCTTGTGCGCAAAGCCGCCCTGCACCTGCCAGCCCTCGGCCAGCCGTCCGGACAACTCCAGTTCGTAGCCCTTGGTGCGCACCCCCATCAATCCGCGATAGGCGATATCGCCGGTCGGCGTCTTGCCACCGGTAGGCTGGGCGAAGTTGTCCTGGTCAAGCTGGAACAGCGCCGCGCTGGCATTGAAGCGGCCGTCGAAGAACTCCGCCTTCAGACCCATTTCATAGCTGCGGCCTTCCAGCGGATCCAGCGTCCTGCCCTGTTCGTCGCGCTCACCCTGCGGCTTGAAGATGGTGCTGTAGCTGGCGTAGACCGAATAGTGCTCGCCGAGGTCGTAGACCACGCCGGCATACGGCACGAACACGCCGGTCTCGCGCGTCTGCGGCGAACGGTAGCTGGCCAGGCGGCTGCCGACGATCACCTTCAACGGGTCGGCCACATCGAAGCGACCGACCACGTACAGGCCGTTCTCGCGGGTCACTTCATTGTTGCCGTAACCGCGCTGCCATTCCGGTTCCGGGATATCCCCCTTCCAGCTGTTGTAGTCGGCAACGGCGGTCGGATAGCCGGGCTGCGGCGAATAACCGGTGTTGGTCCAGCGCTTGCGCGACGCACTGCCGCCGACCACCAGTTCATGCTGACGACCGAACAGGCCGAAGTTGCCGCTCAGGTAGAAGTCGGCGGCGTTGCTGACGGTCTTGCCGACATACTTGCCCAGCCACAACGAAACGCCTTCGCCGGTGACCGGATCGGGATTGCCACCGGCCGCACCGGCCAGCGCCGCGTCGTAGCCGTTGACCTGGTGGTTGAGCTGCAGCTTGGCCACCCAGTCGTTGTCGAAGCTGTGTTCCAGCGTGGCAAAGCCGGTGCGCACGTACTGGCGCCAGCCACTCCAGCGGGTACCGTTGTTGAACGAGCGCGGCATGTCATTGAAATTGCCCTGGCTGTCCAGCAACGGAATGCCGCCCCAGGTCGAGCCCTTGGGATCGCTCTCCAGCACGTCGCCGCCCACGGTCAGCAGCGTGCGTTCGCCCAGATCGGCTTCCAGCACGGCATAGCCCACCTTGCTGGTGCGCTGGTAGAAATCCAGATTGGAATGCTTGTCCTGCCAGGCACCTACCGCACGCCCACGCACGCGGCCATCGGCGGTCAGCGGGCCGCCGACATCGACTTCGGCACGGTAGTCGTCCCAGCGGCCGACGCCGAGCGTCGCACTGCCGGCAAACTCCCTGCCCGGCTTCTTGCGCACCAGGTTGATGGTCGCGCCGGGATCGCCCATGCCGGTCAGCAGGCCGGTAGCGCCCTTGAGCACTTCGATGCGGTCGTAGATCGCGGTATCGCTGAGCGTATTGCCGGCCGAATAGGCCGAGTCGCGCGACATCGGAATACCGTCGTACTGGAAGTTCTGCACGGCAAAACCACGCGCGTAGTACTCGGTGCGCTCGCTGTCGTAGGTGACGATGCTGATGCCCGGGGTCACCCGCATCACGTCATCGATGCCGTCCAGGCCGAAGTCGTCCATCTGCGCACGGGTGATCACGCTGATGGTCTGCGGGGTCTGCCGCGGCGTCAGTACCAGGCGGGTAGCGGTGGCGATGGTGCCCGGCGTGTAGGCGCCGCTGCCTTCGGTGATGGTGCCCAGCTGGTTGGCCGTGACCTGCACGGTCTGCAGCGTCTGCGAGGGCGTTTTGCCCTCTTCTTCAGCCGGTGCGGATTGCGCCGAGGCGGCGCCGGCCGCGGCCACTGAGGTCAGCAGAAGACCACGGGCAAGGGCCCTCGCCAACGGGCGACGACGCAGGGAGAGCACGGAAAAACGAACAGGCACGGACGACACGACGGGACCTCCACGAAGGAGTGGGATCCTCTGGCGGCGGCTCGAGGGAAAAGGGGGAATGGCGGCCAAGGGCCGCAGGCGCAGGAGTTTACTCTCCTGCGCTTCCGCTGTCGTGGGTGGCACCCGGGCCTGAGCAGGCGCTGCCCCGTGGCAAACGTCAGCCGTCGACGGCCGCCACCGCCTCCAGGATCAGTGCTGCCACTTCGGCCGGATGCGAGGCCAGCGAGGCATGGCTCGCTTCCAGCTGCAGCAGGCGCTTGGGCTGCAGGCGTTCGGCCATGGCCTTCTGGTTCTGTGGCGAGATCATCCGGTCCTGGCTGGAAAGCTGGTACCAGCTCGGCTTGTGCTTCCACGCCGGATCGCTGATCGCATCGCCGAAGGTGCTGGCCAGCGGCGCCTTCTGGGTCACCGCCATCACCCAGCCTTCGTCGGCGCTGAGGTCCTGGCAGAAGCTCTCATGGAACTTGTCCGCGCGCAGCCACAGATAGCCATCGCTGTCCGGGGCAAGGTTCGGTGCCGCTTCGGGCAGGTGCTGCTGGGTAATGCCGCCCGGGCTCTCACCGCTGTCCGGGGCAAATGCAGCGATATAGACCAGGCCCTGCACGTTGGGCTGGTTGCCGGCTTCGGTGATCACCGCGCCCCCGTAGGAGTGCCCGACCAGCACCACCGGGCCATCGATCTGGCGGATCATCCGGCGCGTCCGCTCGGCGTCGTTGACCAGCGAGGTCAGCGGCAGCTCGACCGCCTTCACCTGGTCGTAGCCCTTGCGGTGCAGTTCCAGGATCACCTTGGCCCAGTGTGCGGCCCCGCCCCAGAAGCCATGGACGAGGAGGATGGTCGGTGTGGTGCTCATGCGCTGATCTCCGGCAGCGGCCGGGCGGAATGCCGACCGTCGGGCTACTCTCCACCGATGGCGTTAATCAACGGTGACGCATCCGGCCCACTGCAATCGTATGCGTCGCCCGATGTCACGCATGGCACTTGCCCGGCGCGCCTGAAAACGTTTTCATGAGGGCGATCCTCTGGAGCCTTCCTCGCGCATGACGCCTTCTTCTCCCCGCGCCCAGCAGCACGCGACCCGCGCTGCTTTCTTCATTCCCGGCTTTGCCACTGCTGCCTGGGCACCGATGGTGCCGTTCGCCAAGGCCAAGGCCGGGTTGTCCGATGCCAGCCTCGGCGGGCTGCTGCTGTGCCTGGGGCTGGGCTCATTGCTGGCGATGCCGCTGGCAGGTGCGTTGACCGCGCGGCTGGGCTCACGCCGCTTGATGATCGCCACCACGGCGTTGATTCTGCTCGCCCTGCCACTGCTGACGCTCGCTCCCACGCCGCTGGCACTGGGGGCGACGCTGTTCGTGTTCGGTGCGGGCGTGGGCGCGATGGACTGCACGATGAACATGCAGGCGGTGGCCGTCGAGCGCGATGCGGGCCGCCCGATGATGTCCGGCTTCCACGCGTTCTACAGCATTGGTGGCTTCGTCGGCGCCGGCTGCATGACCGGCCTGCTGCTTCTCGGTACGCCGCTGTGGCTGGCGTCACTGGTCGCCGTGGCGGCCATGCTGCTGGTGGCCGTGCTGTCGGCCCCGCACTGGCGCCCGCAGCGCATCCTGCATGATGGCCCGATGCTGGCCGTGCCGCACGGCGTCGTGCTGTTCATCAGCGTGCTTGCCTTCGTGGTGTTCCTGGCCGAGGGCTCGATGCTCGACTGGAGCGCGGTATTCCTGGCCGAAGTGCGGCAGGTGCCGCGCGACCAGGCCGGTGCCGGCTTTGCGGTGTTCACGCTGGCGATGACCGCGATGCGCCTGTTCGGCGATGGCATCGTCGAGCGCCTTGGCCGCACCCGCACCATCGTCATTGGCGGCATCACCGCAGCAGCCGGTTTCGCACTGGCCACGCTGGTGCCCTCCTTCGCGATGGCGCTGGTCGGTTACGTGCTGGTGGGCCTGGGCTGCGCCAACATCGTGCCCGCCCTGTTCTCGATGGCCGGCCAGCAGCGCGCGATGCCGGAGAGCATTGCGATCACCGCAGTCACCACGCTGGGCTATGCCGGCATCCTTGCGGGCCCCGCAGCGATCGGCGCGCTCGCCCACGCCACCAGCCTGGGCTTTGCCTTCCTGTGCGTGGCGGCGATGCTGCTGGGCGTGGCGGCGTCGGCGCGTTCACTGGCCCGCCGCCTGCCCTGAAGGCTCAGCTGCGCGCTGGGGTCTTTGCCGGTGCATCGACGCCGTGCACCAGCCACTCGGCCTGGGCCGGCAACTGCGGCGCTGGGCACGCGGACTTCGGGTGGTGTTCGTCGCGTGCCATCCAGTCATCGACCACCCCGGCCAGCAGGTCCAGCCGCAGCGGCAGGGTGATGTGATCTTCGCCGCGCATCTCGATGTAGTGCGCACGCGGGTTGGCCTGTGCCAGCGCACGCCCCTGGCTGACCGGAATGTGCTGGTCGCCCTGCCCGTGCAGCAGCAGCACGCAGGCACGGGTATCGGCCAGCGCGCGGGCAACATCCACCTTGTCCAGGTCCACGTCGATGCGGCGGCTGGCGGCGGCCACCACCTGGTTGATGTCCTGGCTGCCGTAGCGCCAGCGTGCATACGAGGCGATGGCCTTTGCCTTCAAGCCTTCCGGCTGCAGCGCCATCAGATGCGGAATCATGGTGCGGATCGCTACGCCGGCATTGGCAAACGATTCCATCGCCACCACGCCTGCGACCTGGTCGCCCAGCTTGTCGGCGGTGAACAGTGCGGTGGCAGCGCCATAGGAAACGCCGAACAGGTACAGCGGACCGGTCACCTCGCCGCGCGCGCGCAGTTCGGCGATGACATCCACCACATCGTCCGATTCGTAGGTGCCGTAGCCGGAGGGGCCGGCGCCGGACTGGCCATGGTTGCGCAGGTCCAGGGTGACCACGCGGTAGCCCGACTCGGCCAGCTGCAGCGACCACGGCAGCATCGAATCACCGTTCATCATCCAGCCGTGCAGCAGCACCACGGTGCCACGCGGCGCCTGCGCGCGGAACGGCTGCGGTACCGCCAGGCTCAGCCCGGTATCCAGCGGCAGGCCGTTCTGGTGCTGCTGCGGCAGGTAGTGGTAGTGCGCGCCATAGTCGCCCGGATCGAAAGCACGCCAGAAGATCGGCACGCCATCACGGCCCGCGGCAAAGCCATGCCGGTTCGGCAGCGCAGCCACGGCGGCGGCGATCCGCGGCTGATCAAGCAGGGTCGAAACGCCACCGGGCGCGATCAGGCGGTCGCTGAGCGAGGTGGACGAGGCGGTCATCGAAGAAGAGCATGCAGCCAGCCACAGGCCGGCGCACGCCAGCAAAAGCAGCAGCAGGCGCTTCATGGGCAGTCAGGGGAAAAGTGCGACAGCGTGGCAGGTTAGCGGTCACGCCCGACGCCATCTATCGCAGCCGGATGACGGGTTGATGACAGCGCAGGATCGATTCAGCTTGTCACAATGTCGCGACCGGCCGAAGCATTGATCCGGATCAATGAACGCCATCGCATCAATGGCCACAGTGCCGGCATGCGCACCTCGTTCAAGCTCGCCATTGCCCTGGCCGCCACATTGGTCGCCGCCTACGGCATCGCCCGCAGCACGCCGTACTGGTTCGCCCCGCGGCAACAGGCCGAGGTCGATATCCACGACCCGACCCTGATCGAGCAGGGCCGGTATCTGTCACGTGCCGCCGACTGCGCCGCCTGCCACACCGCACCGGGCGGCAAGCCCTTCGCCGGTGGGCTTGGCATGCAGACGCCGATGGGCACGCTGTATTCGACCAACATCACCCCGGACCCGGATACCGGCATCGGCGCGTACGACTATGCGGATTTCGAGCGCGCGGTTCGGCGTGGCATCCGCCATGACGGCCAGCCGTTGTATCCGGCAATGCCCTACGCCTCGTACGTAATCGCCAGCGACGCCGAGATCAAGGCGCTGTATGCCTACTTCATGGGCGCGGTGCAGCCGGTCCGGCAGGACAACGCCGACAGCACGATTCCATGGCCGGCCAACATGCGCTGGCCGCTTGCCTGGTGGCAGCTGCTGTTCGCGCGCCCGCGCAGCTTCACCCCTGATCCAACCCTGGATGCCGGCCAGCAACGCGGCGCCGAACTGGTTGAAGGCCTGGCCCATTGCGGCGCCTGCCATACCCCGCGCGGGCTGGCCTTCCAGGAAAAGGCGATGGCCGACGATGGCAGCCGCCAGTTCCTGTCCGGCTCGGTGCTGGAAGGCTGGTATGCGAAGAACCTGCGCAACGAGGCCACCGGCCTGGCCAGCTGGAGCGAAGCCGAGATCGTCGAGTTCCTGCGTACCGGCCGCACCGATCGTTCCGCGGCCTTCGGCGGCATGGCCGATGTGGTCGAGCACAGCACGCAGTACCTGTCCGATGCCGATCTGCTGGCGATGGCGCGGTATCTGAAGCAGCTGCCAGCACGCGACGGTCGCAGCGCGCAGTGGACGCCGGGCACCGACACCACCACCACCGCACTGCGCGGCGGCGACTACCGGGTGGCCGGTTCGCTGGCCTACGCCGAACACTGCCAGGCCTGCCATCGTGCAGATGGCCGTGGCATGCCACGGGTCTACCCTGCCCTGGCCGGCAACTCCATCGTGTTCGCCGACGATCCCAGCTCGCTGGTGCAGGTAACCCTGATCGGTGGACGCACGCCGCACACGCCGCATGACCGGATGGCGTTCACCATGCCGGGCTTCGAGCAGCTGCCCAATGCGCAGCTCGCCGACATCCTCACCTTCATCCGCAACAGCTGGGGCAACCAGGCCAGTGCGGTCAGCGAACTGGACGTGGCGCGCATGCGCCGGGTGGTGCGTGACAAGCCGTTGCATGTGGTCCCGCAGGAGACGGCGCAATGAGGCGTTCGAAGAAGCGTTCGACAGCGTTGATCACCAGCGCAGTGGTTGCGGTGCTGCTGGCCGGTGCCGGTACGCTGCTGTACCAGCATCTGCACCCGGACCTGGACGCGGAGGTGGCAAGGACCCTGGATATCCTCGACGGCCACGGCCAGCGGGTGGGCCAGTACCACGTGCCCAGTGCCGAAGAGATCGCCAGCCTCGGCAACGCAGACGCAGTGATGTTCGGCCGTCGCCTGCTCAACGAGACCGCACGCCTGCTGCCGGACAACGTCGGCAACGATCTGAACTGCAATTCCTGCCACATGGCCGAGGGCAAGCGACCGTTCGGCAATCACTACTTCAACACCGGCGGTGGCAGCTACCCGCGCTACATGCCGCGCCCGGGCAGGGAAATCGGCCTGGCCGAGCGCATCAACGGCTGCCTGCAGCGTTCGATGAACGGCAAACCGCTGGCCAAGGACGCACCGGAGATGCGCGCAATGCTGGAATACATGGCGTGGCTGAGCCGCCCGGTACCGGAGGGTGCACGCGTGGCCGCGCCCAGCGAAGGGCCGATCGACAGCACGCTGACGCCGGACCCGATACGTGGGCAGGCGCTGTATGCCGCGCAGTGCGCTGCCTGCCACGGCGACAACGGCGAAGGCCAGCGCGATGCCAGCGGCGATATCGCGTTCCCGCCGTTGTGGGGCGAGCGCAGCTTCAACATCGGTGCCGGCATGGCGCGGTTGTACAAGGCCGCAGGCTTCGTCAAGCACAACATGCCGCCGGCGGTGAGCCGTGAACCGCCTCTGGGCCAGCAGGTGATGCCCGACCAGGATGCGGTGGATATCGCCAGTTACTTCATCAACCAACCGCGCCCGGACTTTGCCGGCAAGGCCAAGGACTGGCCACGCGACCCGAAACCGAAGGACGCGCGCTACTGAGGGACGCCGCCGGTGTTGCCGGCGTCACACAACACACTCCCTGCATCTGCGCGTCACCGCCATGTCATCGGCGCTGCCGACACTCCCGGACTTTCCTCTCCTGAAGGTCCGGTTTCGATGCGAACGATTGCGCGCTTTCCCCGTATCTCGCTGCTTGCCCTGCTGATTGCTCCCGCACTGGATGCCCTGGCTGAAGCACCGCAGGGCGATGCAGCCGATACGCGAAGCGCCGACGCGCGGACCCTGGACCAGGTGCAGGTGATCGGCCAGGCCACCAGCTATGCCAAGACCTCGGTGCGCCAGGAAACCTTGAACCGGCAGACCGTGTTGAGCAGCGTCAATGGCGCGCTCAACGAAGTGCCCGGCGTGGTCGTCAGCGAAGCCGATGCCACCGGTTCGTCGGTGTGGGGCACGCAGATCAGCATGCGCGGCTTCGTCACCAACCGCGATACCCAGCAGATCGGCACCACCATCGACGGCCTGCCCAATGGCGGCTCCGGGTATGGCGGCGGCTCGCTGGCCAACCGCTACATCGATACGCTCGACCTGGAAACGGTGGAAGTGAGCCAGGGCACTGCCGATATCTCCTCGCGCTCGAACGAAGCGCTGGGCGGCACCCTGAACTTCCTCACCAGCGATCCACTGCAGGAACAGCGCCTGCGCATGGTGGTGGGTGCCGGTGACAATGAAGCACGCAAGTACTACGTACGCTACGACACCGGCCTGCTGGGCGGACACACCCGCGCGTGGATCAGCGCATCGTCGGCGCGCGTGCATGACTGGATCGATGGCACCGGCCACACCAGCAACGACAACATCGCCGGCAAGTTCATCACCGAACTGGATCGCTGGACCCTGACCGGCTACCTGTCCTACAACGATGCCGACGAACCGGAGTACACCAGCGTTTCACCGAAGGGCTTCGCCACCAACCCGGACCGCGACGGCCTGGTCGGCACCCTCACCGGCATTCCGTATCTGGACCAGAACTACCGCTCCGGTTCACGCGCGCTGCGCGAGAACACCTTCGGCTACCTGCGCGCAGCCTTTGATGGCGGCAACGGTTTCAAGGCCTCGATGGCCGCCTACGGGCACCGTATGCAGGGCCGCGGTGACTGGCTGCCGCCGTACCTGGCCGATGTCAGCGACGATGGCGCCGGTCGCCCGCAGTCGGAGTACCTCGGCGGCAGGACGGTCTACGGCGGCAGCAACCGTGGCCAGATCTACTTCGTGAACCCCGATGGCAGTTCCGCCCAGCGTCTGGCCAACTGCACGCCGCGACTCGGCTTCAGCGCCGAGTACGACCCCAACTGCTACGCCGGCAATGTGCAGGGCGCGCAGTCCTACCGCCATTCCCACTACGACAACGATCGCATGGGCGTCACCGCCGACGTCGAATGGCGGCAGACCTTCGGCGCGATCGACAACACGATCCGCGGTGGCCTGTGGGTGGAGAAGCTCGACCGTTCCGTGCGCCGCGACTGGCACCGCCTGCTCAACGTCGGCCAGGACATCGCCTTCGACCACCAGCCCTACTGGGTGCAGTTCGAAGACAAGTACAAGGTCGATGAGCAGATGTACTACGTCGAGGACGTGGCCCGCTTCGGTCCGTTCAGCGCGCGCCTCGGCGTGAAGCAGTTCTTCGTCGACCAGTCGCGTCGCCGTGTGATCGGCGCCGCCGAGAATGTGAAGTCCGATTCGAAGTCCGATCCGCTGCTGTCCACCGGCTTTACCTGGGCCCCGGGTGTGGAGGGCATGGAGCTGTTCGCCGGCTACTCGCAGAACTTCGCCGCGATCCCCTCCGGCGTGCTGGGTGAAACCGATCCGCAGCGCTTCCGCAACGTCGAACCGGAAACCGCCGACAACATCGAACTGGGCATGCGCATCAGCCGCTGGCCGCTGACCGCTTCGGTCACCCTGTACAACATCAAGTTCGACAACCGCATCGTCTACCTGCCGGCCGGCCTGGTCAGCGGCATCGACTACCTCGGCGAGACCGATGGCGTCTACGAGAACTTCGGCGGCGTGGAAAGCAATGGCCTGGAAGCGGCCTTCGGCTACGGCTGGGACAATGGCTGGCGCATCAATGCCGCCTACACCTACAACCGCTCCAAGTACCTGGGCAGCGGCAACGACGCGCGCGACACGCAGCTTGGCATCGTCGACGGTGCCAAGGTGATCGGCCAGCCCGAGCAGATCCTGGTGGTGTCGGCCGACTGGCAGGGTGAGAACTGGAACTTCGGCCTGTCCGGTCGCTACCTCGGCGAGCGCTACCTGGATGCGGCCAATGTCAACAAACTGCCTTCGGCTACCGTGTTCAACGCCAACATCGGTTTCGACCTGCAGGGCCTGTCGCCGCGCCTGAAGGGCATGGGTGCCAACCTGGTGGTGAGCAACCTGACCGACAAGCGCTATCTTGCAGGGGTGGACGGCCGCGACAACGCCTTCATCGGCGCCCCGCGCACCGTCGGCATCTCCTTCCGCGTGGACTTGTGAGTGTGACCCTGTGACCGATACCGGCCGACGCCGACTGTTGCAGGCCGGCGTCGCCGCCGGCCTTTCGCCGCTGCTGCCCAGCATCGCCCGGGCAGCAGCGATCGCCCCTGCTTCGCGCACGCGCAGCCTGCAGGACCTGCAGCACATCGTGGTGTTCATGCAGGAGAACCGTTCGTTCGACCACTACTTCGGCACCCTGCCGGGCGTACGTGGTTTCGGCGACCGCTTCGTTGTCCCAGCGCCGCCCCTGCCCGGCAGCGACCACCCGCGCAGCCTGTGGCTGCAGCCCGATGCCAGCGGGCAACGCGCGATCGCCCCCTTCCCGTTGGATACCGCTGCGCACTTCGGCTACATGCGGGTGGAAGGCACGCCGCACACCTGGCCGGATGCACAGCAGGCGTGGGACCACGGACGCATGGCGCACTGGCCCAAGGCCAAGCAGAACCATTCGATGGGCTACTTCCAGCGCAGCGACATGCCGTTCCAGTTTGCCCTGGCCGATGCGTTCACCCTGTGCGATGCCTACCACTGCGCGATGCAGGCCGGCACCAACCCGAACCGCGTGTTCCTGTGGACCGGCCACAACGATGCCCAGGCCCGTGCAGGCGGCCCGGTGATCGCAAACTCGCACGACAATTTCCCCGAGCAGGGCGGCCATCCGGACTCGTACCGCTGGACCAGCTATGTCGAGCGACTGCAGCAGGCCGGCGTGTCCTGGCAGATCTACCAGGACATGGCCGACAACTTCACCGACAACCCGCTGGCCGGGTTCGAGGCCTTCCGCCAGGCACACCGCGGTGACCCGGGGCATGACCCGGAACTGCGCGCACGCGGCGTCAGCACCCGTGGTCTGGCGCAGCTGCGCGAGGACGCGATCAACGGCCGCCTGCCGCAGGTCAGTTTCATCATCGCCGATGCGGCCGGCAGCGAGCATCCGGGGCCGTCCAGCCCCGCGCAGGGCGCCGCCTATACTGCACGCCTGCTGGATGCATTGACCGCCGACCCGGAGGTGTGGAGCCGCACCGCCCTGCTGTTGATGTTCGATGAGAACGATGGCTTCTTCGACCATGTGCCGCCACCGGCACCGCCCTCACCGCTTGGCGATGGCTGGGCCGGTGCGTCGGCGGTCAGCACCGAGGGCGAGTACCACCGCAACCCGGCACCAGGCGACGAGAAATACGATGCCGCCGGGCTGCGCGGGCGCCCCTATGGGCTCGGCCCGCGCGTCCCGTTGTATGTGATTTCGCCGTGGAGCCGTGGCGGCTGGGTCGACTCGCAGGTGTATGACCACACTTCGGTGCTGCGTCTGATCGAGCGACGCTTCGGCGTGGCCGCGCCGGACATCTCGCCGTGGCGGCGTGCGGTCTGCGGTGATCTCAGCAACGCCTTCGACTTCGCCCAGCGCGACACGCGCCCCTTCGTCAAGGCGCTGCCGGACGTCACCGCCGTGGCAGCGCGCGCCGCCGCCCTGCCCGGCCGTACCGTGCCTGCGCTGCCCGATGGCCTGCATCCGGCCCGCCAGGAGCCGGGCGTGCGTCCTGCGCGGGCACTGCCCTATCGGCCGCAGGTGCAGGCCACGTCGGTGGATGGCCTGGGCCTCACCCTGCAGCTGGCCAGCGATGGCGCCACGGCCGTGCTGCATGTCTACGACCGCCTGCGACTGGACGCCATCCCGCGCCGTTACACCGTGGTACCGGGTGCCCCGTTGCAGGATCGTTGGCCGCTGGATGCACAGGGTCGTTACGACCTCTGGCTGCTGGGGCCGAATGGATTCCATCGCCACTATCGCGGTGCGGGCACGCTCGCGCCGCTGCATGCACAGGTGGAACGCGCGGACGGCCAGCTGCGGCTGGTGCTGCGCAATCCATCGCCTTCAGCTCGCAGCGTCAAGGTGCAGGGCGGTGCCTACGCGGGCCACATGCCCGTTAGGGAACTGCAGCTGGTGGCCGGCGCGGAAACCGTCCTGGCCTGGGACCCGACACCCACCGCAGGCTGGTACGACCTGATCGTGCGCTCGGAGGGCGTCGAGCAACGCCTGGCCGGCCGTGCCGAAGATGGCCGCGCCGGCACCAGCGACCCCGCCATGGGCACCGCACCGTTGCGCTTCGAACACGGCTGAGAGTACTTCCGTAGCGCCGGGCGCTTGCCCGGCGCTACAGGGCAGGACAGCAGGCTCACGCCTCCTGCAACCCCGGTCGGCCGTGCTCCACTGCGTAGCGCTTCCAGCTCTGCAGCGTGCCGTTCGGCCGCATGACCGTATCAAGGGTCTTCATGTCACCGATCCAGGCATCGCGGGTGACATCACACAGCACGTAACCGCGCTTGTCCGTCGTCGCCTTCAGGTGCGGACTGTGCCGCAGCTGGTTCTCTGCATAGGCATCCACGCCCTGCCCGTCAGCGCCCGAGCTGATCGAGGTCGCCAGGAACTCGCTGGAGATCACCCCGGAATCGGTGTTGTCCTGCACCAGGTCGCTGGCATAGTGGCGGTGCGCATCGCCACAGGCGGTCACCACGTTGCCGAAGCCCACCTTCTGGATGTGATCGAGCAGGCGCCGGCTGCTGGACAGGTAGCCGGACCACTGGTCATCGGAAGACTGCACCACGCCGTCCTTCTCGCGCATGTAATTGCCCAGTGAGACCTGGTGCGCGATCGCGTGCCAACGCGGCGCGGCATCGGCCAGGCCATCGAACAGCCATTGCTCCTGCTTCGCACCCACAATGCTGCGCTCGGCAGATTCCACCTGTCCGCGCTGCGCCATGTCCACCTGCTTGCTGCGGTACTGGCGGGTATCAAGCAGGTGCAGGTCCAGCAGCGTGCCGTAGCGTGCGCGACGGAACATCTGCATATGACCCTCGCGCGGGAACGACGAAGCGCGCAACGGCATGTTCTCGTAATACGCCTGGAACGCCTGTGCGCGGCGCAGCAGGAACAGTTCGCTGGGCGTACCGTCCTGGTCTTCGGCACCCGCCCAGTTGTTGTCCACTTCATGGTCGTCGAACGTCACGAACCACGGTGATGCGGCGTGCGCGGCCTGCAGGTCCGTATCGGTCTTGTACTGCGCGTAGCGGCGGCGATAGTCGTCGAGCGTATAGGTCTGTGGGCCAACGTGGTTGCGCAGGTTGGTGAACGGCTGACCGTTCATCTTCCGCACGCCGGGCCGGCTTTCGCCCTCGTAGATGTAGTCGCCGTAATGGAACACGAAATCGAGTGGTTCCTCGGCAATATGTCGCCACGCCGTGTAGTGCCCCTCCTCGAAATGCTGGCAACCGGCCACCGCGAAGCGCACGCGCTCGATCGGCGCGTTCGCGGCAGGCAGGGTGTGGGTGCGTCCGATCGCACTGGCATGGCCTCCCAGGGTGAAGCGGTACCAGTACGGCCGCCCCGGCAGCAGGCCGTCCAGTTCCACGTGCAGCGCATGGCCAAGTTCGGGGTGGGCGAGCGAGGTTCCCTGCCGTACCACGGTGCGCATGGCCTCGTCAGCGGCCACCTGCCATCCCACCACCATCGGCCGGGTGGGCATGCCGCCACCGAACACCAAGGGCTCGGTGGCCAGCCGCGTCCACAGCACCATGCCGTCGGCTGACGGATCACCGGATGCCACGCCGAGGGTGAACGGCGTACTGGCAAAGCGCGGTGAAGCCAGAAGATTGCGTGGATTCAACGCCGCCGCATCGTTCTGCGCGGCCAGCGCGCGGGCGGTCCCGGCCCACGCCCCCAATGCGGAAAGACCCGACAGGGCAAGGAAGCGCCTGCGATTGATCGTATCCAAGACGGCCGCCCTCAGTTGTAGATGATGTGGAAGTAGAAGAAGCGACCGTAGTCATCGATCTCGGTGCGGAAGCGTCCGTTCGGACCAGTGCTGTAGGTCGGCTGGGTATTGAACAGGTTCTTCGCCTCGTACTTCAGCGTCACGTGCCTGCTGACCTTGTGGCTGAAGGCCAGGTTGAAGGTCATGTACGGGTCGTAATACGAGTCCAGCCACTGGGTATCGCCGAAGTCGACCAGCATGCGGCTGCGGTAGGTACCGGACACACGCAGCTGCGAGCTCTTCCACGGCATGCGCCAGATCACCGAGCCGTTCACCGACCAGTCCGGCTGGTACAGCAGGCGGTCGAGGCGGCGCTCGCTGCCATCGCTGATGCGATAGTTGGTCTGCCCGTCCAGGCGGGTGGCATTGAGGTACATGTCGAAGCGGTGACGGCCCCACTGCAGATTGCGGTTTGCCACCGCGAACTCGACACCGCGCAGCGTCGACTCATCGGTGTTCATCGGCTGGGTGACGCGATAGCGGACGTCGCCGATGTTCTCGAACGTGGTCAGGGTGTAGATGTCGTCCTTGATGACCTTGTCGAACAACGCGACCGACACCAGGCCGTTGTTGCCGTTGAAATACAGGTCCCAGGCCAGGTCGAGATTGGTCGAGCGGCGCGGCTGCAGCGAGGCATTGCCCTGCTTGATCGTGCAGAAACCTCCGCCCAGCTCGTCATCGCCACAGCTGGTGCTGGTGGCCTGGGCGATGTTGCTGGGTGTCGGCCGCCCCAGCGTGCGGCTGGCGGAGAAGCGCAGGCGCTGGTTCTCGCTCAGCTTGAAGGTCGCATTCAATGACGGCAGCAGGTTGTTGTAGCCGCCACTGCTCTTGCGGAATGCCGAGGTGTAGGTGGTACCGCCATCATCGCTGAACGGGCTGAACGCATCGAAGGTGGTGTGGTCATAGCGCAGGCCACCGATCAGCAGCAGCCGGTCCCAGGCGTAATGCGCCGAGACGTAGGCATTGGCGATGTCTTCCACGTACTTGTAGTCGCTGGTGAAATCGGCATTCGGGTAGGCCGCATCGTTGTTGCCCAGCTTCGGGTACAGCTCGTCATGCCACTTGCGGTTGTCGATCAACGGGAAGCCGGGGACGCTGCCCAGCAGGGTCGAACCCGGGTACAGATAGTCGTTCAGGGTCGCGCTGGTCTTGTAGTAGTCGAAATCGATGTCCTGCCAGATCTTCAGGTGGCGATACTCGGCACCGGCGGCAAGACCGAAGCCGCGCGCATCGGCATCGATGTTGTAGCTGAAGTCGGCACGCAGGTTGTCGATGCTCTCCTTGGCGTCACGCGGCGAGATGTAGGCCTGCGCGGGATTGAGCTTGAACGCCGAGCTGGTCAGCAGGCTGGAGTCCGACACACCCACCGCGTTCGGAAAGCCATGACTGTCGTTGGCATAGTCGACGAACAGGTTGCTCGGGTACGCGCGTACGCCCCAGTAGACCTGGGTGTTGTGGAAGGTCTCTTCGGTGTGGCCGGCGCGCAGGGTCAGCCGCGAAAGGTCGCCGATATCCCAGTTGAAGCTGGCGATCGCACCGCGGTTGCTGCGGTCCCAGCGGTCATGGCGGTTCTTGATGTAGATGCTGTTGATCTGGGTGGTGCCGCCGTCCTCGATCTGGTTGCGTATCGGGAACTTGGCATTGCCATACAGATCGGTCTTGTTCATCGTCGAGTTCTCGTAGAACCGGTACGAGTACAGCAGCAGCGAGGCATAGAACGGATCGTCCGACGGCTTCCATTCCAGCTTGGCCGAACCACCGAAGTTGGTGATGTAGTTGGTGTAGGTGCCGGTACTGAAGTTGCCCGGCGCGCGCAGGCCGTTCCAGCCTTTCGCCTCGTCCGGGCCGGTGGTGCCATCGGTGAGGTACTTGCCGGCATCGTTGTAGTAATAGTTCGATTCGACCCAGCGCTTGACGCTGTTGCGCGAACGCTGTTCATAGCGCGCGACAGCGACGATGCCGAACTGATCATCGGCACCGAACTGGTTGGAGAACACCGCCTTGGCGCTCTTGCCGAAGTGCCCCAGGGTCTTGTGGTCGCCACCCGCGCTGCGCCCCACGTTGGTCTCGGCCGTGGAATAGATGCCGGCCACGTCGGCGAACACATACTTGCCGGAGCGGTCAAAGGCACTGCGGCTGATAATGTCGATCACACCACCAATGGCATCCGGCGCCTGCTCGGCGCTGAAACTCTTGTAGATGTCCGTGCGGGTGCCGATGTCGCTGGGAATCAGCTGCAGGTTGTTCATGCGCTCGCCGGAGCCACTGCCACCCACGCTTGCGATCGCGATGCCGTCGATGGTCGTGTAGTTGAGATTGGCCTGCACACCGCGCACGGTCACATAGCGCGGCTCTCCCGCATCTTCCACCGCACTCAGGCCGGGCGCGGCCATCAGGCTCTCGGCCAGCGTCTCATCGCCGTAGCTGTCCATCTCATCGTAGATCACCGAATCCTTGATCACCGGCGAGGTTTTCTTCTGATCGATCACCTCATGGGCGGCGATCACCTTGATCGTTCCCAGGGTCGGAGCGATCACTGCTTGCGGCTGCTGCGGTGCCGGTGCGGCCGGCCTGGTTTCGCGCTGGGCCGGTGCCGCATCGATGGCGATCACGTTGCCGTCCAGCACCGTGTAGCGCAGGCCGGTGCCGGCCAGCAGCGTGTCCAGCGCCTGCTTGACGGTGGCGCCCCGCGGTACCGCGCCCGCCATCGGTGCATTGCCCGCGCCGGCATACAGGAACTGCACGCCGGAGCTGCGTGACAGCTGCTCCAGTGCCTGGCTCAATGGCTGCGCGGCGATCGCTGCAGTGACCTTGGTCTCAAGCCCGTTGGACGACACCGCCTGCGCATGTGCGCCCAGACAGGGAGACAAGGCCAGTACCACCGACAGATAGAGCTTCTTGCGCATCACGGTTCCTTGCAGGAGAGAGGATTGCTGCTACCGCGTCGGCATTCGACAGCGGCTTCTCCCAAGTAAGAGCCGGCATCGGCGGAAGTGGAGAACGCCGATTCGATGAATTTTTTCTGACAGCCCATCAGCAGATCAGGATCAGCGGCTGGAGACCCATACCGTGTCCTGTTCGCGACGGATGACGAAGCGCGCGTCCCGCTGCAGGAATGCCTGCAGCGCTGCGACCCGGTGCGCCTCCAGGCTGCCCGACAGGCGCGCCGCCCGCGCCGCGTCATCGGTCACCCGTACCTGCACCTGGTTGTGCCGGTTGAACGCAGCAGCCACCTCGTCCAGGCGCTCATCACGGAACGACACCCGGCGCTGCTGCCAGTCCAGCAGCATGGACATCGGTATTTCCAGCGGCTGCACCGCATGGCTGAGATGATCGACCTGCACCACCCGCCCGGCGGGCAGCTGCGCCAGCCGGCGTTGCCCGTCACCGGCGGTCCAGACCTCCACCTCGCCGGATACCACGCCGATGCGCGTGCTCTGCAACCGGCGCGACACATCGAACACGGTGCCGATGTCACGGATCTGCAGATCACCGACCCGTACCTCGAAGGGCCGGCGATCCGCTGCGATATCAAATGTGGCCTCGCCCTGCAGCAGTTCGACGCGGCGGCTGAACCAGCCAATCTTCACCCGCAGACGGCTGTCTGCATTCAGCCGCACCTGCGTCTGGTCAGCCAGCAGCACCTCACGCAGTTGCCCGTGCCCGGCGACCAGCATCTGTTCGCGCGGCATCAGCCACGGCAGCAGACCGGCCACCAGCAACAGTCCGCACGCCACCGCAGCCACCCGCCTCCAGAGCGGCCGGCGCGTTCGTGTTGCAACCACGGCGCGCGGCGCGGGCACGGGCGCGGCAAACAAGGGCACCACTTTCGCCGTTGCCGGCAGCATCGGCAGCACTTCCCTGCTTCCCTGTTCCTGCGGGTGCACCGACATCGCCGCGCCCACCTGCCGGTGCAGATGCAGGACATGCAGGTACGCGCGCACGTGCTCGGGCGAGCCCTTCATCCACGCCATGAACCCGGCGCGCTGCGCAGCGCTCAGGTCACCCTCGCGGTTGCACAGGAACCAGTGCGCAGCCTGTTCGGCCACCTCGTCATCCATCGCTGCAGGCTCCTGCTGGTTCATCCGTCCTTCCCGGCGCCCAGCGCCTTCCTGCAGGCTTCCAGCCCCTTGCCGATGTGCTTGCGCACCATGTGCACCGACACGTCCAGCTGCGCCCCCACCTGATGGCAATCCAGTCCTTCGCGGTAGTGCAGCTCCATCACCCGCCGCGTCGTGGGCGGCAGTTGCGCGATGGCGCCACGGATTCCGCTCCAGCGCTGCGCCCGCTCGAAATCAGCCTCGATGTCCTCTTCGCTGCTGAGTACCTCGGCCAGCAGGTCGACGTCCTCGATCTGCGGCAGGCCGGAGCGCGAGCGTGCCTGTTCACGGGCCAGGTTGGCTGCCACCGCGAACAGATAGGCTTCAGTGTTCTCGATCGCCGCGGCGTCTTCGCCGGTGCTGCGCAGCAGGCGCAGGTAGACCTCCTGCGCCAGATCCTCGGCATCGGCAGCCTGTGAACCACGCCGAAGGAAGAAGCCACGCAGCAGGCGGCGCCGCAGGGCGTAGCTCTTCTCCCAGATCCTGACGCTGTTCACAACCGACCAACCACCCCGAGGCTGGAAAACCCAGCAGGGTGCACACCGACGATGACACCCGCATTGCAGCGCCGCAGGGCAAAGCGCAGGTTCGCGCAGACCCAACCCTCACCTGTCTACCGGCCAACCCATGCGCCGCCTACGCTTGTCTCCCCGGCAGCCACCAAGGCTGCCCCCGCGCCACGGCCCTGCCGGCGCGACTCCGCTCCAGAGCTGTCGCCCTGCCGGCGGTGTCGCGCAGATGCCGGCCGGCGCTCTCTGGAGACGCAGCATGAACCAGGCACACTTCCCTCTCGACACCGATCCGCAGGAAACCCGCGAATGGCGCGAGTCCCTGCACGCGGTGATCGAGGCTGGCGGCCGCCCCCGCGCGCACTATCTGCTGGACCAGCTCGATGCACTCGATGTGCAGCAGCATGGCGACCTGCACACCCGCGCGTGGACCGCCTACACCAACACGATTCCCCCCGAACGCCAGCCCGCCTACCCGGGTGACCTGGCCATCGAGCGTCGGTTGAACGCGATGATCCGCTGGAACGCCATGGTGATGGTGTTGCGCGCCGGCAGGCATTCCAACGTCGGCGGCCACATCGCCACTTACCAGTCCGCAGCGGTCATGTATGACGTGGGCTTCGATCACTTCTTCCGTGGCCGTACCGACACCTTCGACGGCGACATGATCTACATCCAGGGCCATTCCGCGCCGGGCATCTATGGCCGTGCGTTCGTGGAAGGCCGCATCAGTGCCGAGCGCATGGACAACTTCCGCCGAGAGGCTGGGCGCGAGGGCTTGTCTTCGTACCCGCACCCGCGATTGATGCCGGAGTTCTGGCAGTTTCCCACCGTATCGATGGGCCTGGGTCCGCTGACCGCCGCCTACCAGGCGCGCTTTATGCGCTACCTGGAATACCGCGGCTTGAAGCAGCACCAGGGCCGCAAGGTCTGGGCCTTCCTCGGTGATGGCGAAATGGACCAGCCGGAATCGCTGGCGGCCATCTCGCTGGCCGGGCGCGAGCGACTGGACAACCTGGTGTTCGTGGTCAACTGCAACCTGCAACGCCTGGACGGACCAGTGCGCGGCAACGCCAAGGTGATCCAGGAACTGGAAGGCACCTTCCGTGCCGCCGGCTGGAACGTGATCAAGGTGATCTGGGGCGGTGGCTGGGACGAGCTGCTGGCACGCGATCACAGCGGGCTGCTGCGCCAGCGCATGATGGAATGCGTCGATGGCGACTACCAGACGTTCAAATCACAGAACGGTGCCTATGTGCGCGAACACTTCTTCGGTCGCTACCCGGAACTGCTGGCGCTGGTCGCGGACATGAGCGACGACGAGATCTGGGCGCTGGCGCGTGGTGGCCACGACCCGCAGAAGGTGTACGCCGCCTACCAGCAGGCGGTGAACACCAGCGGCCGGCCGACCGTGGTGCTGGCCAAGACGGTGAAGGGCTTCGGCATGGGCGAGGCCGGCGAAGGCCAGAACATCAATCACCAGTTGAAGAAGATGAGCGCCGATGCGGTGCGCGCCTTCCGCGACCGTTTCGATCTGCCGATCAGCGATGAACAACTGGAAGAGATGCCGTACCTGCGCCCGCAACCGGGCAGCCCGGAGGCGATCTACTTCGCGCAGCGTCGCCAGGCGCAGGGTGGCCAGCTGCCGGCACGACTGGCACAGGTCGATCCGCTGCCGCTGCCGCCGCTGTCCACGTTCAACGTCCAGCTGCAGGGCAGTGGTGATCGCGGCCAGTCCACCACCATGGGCTTCGTGCGCATCCTCTCCACCCTGCTCAAGGACCCCGAGCTGGGCAGTCTGGTGATCCCGATCGTGCCCGATGAATCACGCACCTTCGGCATGGAAGGCCTGTTCCGCCAGATCGGCATCCATTCTTACCTCGGCCAGTTGTACACGCCGCAGGATGCTGGCCAGCTGAGCTATTACAAGGAAGCCAAGGATGGCCAGATCCTGCAGGAAGGCATCAACGAATCCGGCGCGATCTGTTCGTGGATCGCCGCCGGTACCGCGTACGCCAACCACGGCCTGGCCACGATTCCGTTCTACATCTTCTATTCGATGTTCGGCCTGCAGCGCGTCGGCGACCTGGCCTGGGCAGCGGCCGACGCGCGCACCCGTGGCTTCCTGCTTGGCGCCACCTCGGGCCGCACCACGCTGATGGGCGAAGGCCTGCAGCACGACGATGGCCACAGCCACGTGCTGTCTTCGGTGATTCCCAGCTGCGTGTCC
Source organism: Stenotrophomonas sp. 82F1 (assembly GCF_056861525.1). Lineage (NCBI taxonomy): Bacteria > Pseudomonadati > Pseudomonadota > Gammaproteobacteria > Lysobacterales > Lysobacteraceae > Stenotrophomonas > Stenotrophomonas sp. 82F1. Next base: position 491,899 of record NZ_JBSPUD010000001.1, on the reverse strand, counting down.
TATGACCCGACCTACAATTTCGAGCTGGCGGTGATCATCCACGACGGCCTGCGCCGCATGTATGTGGAGCAGGAAGACATCTACTACTACATCACCCTGCTCAACGAGAACTACCCGCACCCGGCCCTGCCCGACGGCGCCGAAGCCGGCATCCTGAAGGGCCTCTATCTGCTGCGCCGCGCCGCGATCGATACGGTTGCGCAGCCGCGCGTGCAGTTGATGGGCAGTGGCTCGATCCTGCGCGAGGTGCTGGCCGCCGCCGATCTTCTGCAGCAGGATTTCGGTATCGGCAGCGATGTCTGGAGCGCCACCAGCCTGACCGAACTGCGCCGCGACGGCCTGGCCGTCGAGCGCTGGAATCTGCTGCACCCGGCCGACGAGCCGCGCGTTCCCTACGTGCAGCAGTGCCTGCAGGACCATGCCGGCCCGGTGGTGGTGGCGGCCGATTACATGAAGATCGTCGGCGACCAGATCCGCCCCTTCATCAACGATCGTCGCTTCATCGCACTCGGCACCGATGGCTTTGGTCGCTCGGATACACGCGAATCGCTGCGGACGTTCTTCGAGGTCGATCGCTACTTCATCGTGCTGGCGGCACTGAAGGCCCTGGCCGACGACGGACATGTCGAACGGAACCTGCTGCAGCAGGCAATCGACCGCTACGGGATCGATACCGGCAAGCGCGATCCCGCCGCCGCATGACAGCGCAGCAACGGCATCCGCAGAGCGCGCCTCTGCGGGTGTCGCTGCACTACACCGCTACGGCAACCGCTTGAACAGGTTGGTCTGCAGGATCGGCGTGCCGTCATGAGCGAAGAACGCCTTGGTTTCGGTCATCGTTGAACGGTCAGCGGCCACCGTATACACACGGGTGGACGCCGGCGCACCGTGATCGACCAGCTGCATCACCAGCGTATTCGGCGCTGGCAGTTTCAGCGTCGCCTGGTTGGCGCCGTAGCTGCCGGTCAGCGCCGCGGGCGTGCCGTCCAGCGCCAGCGTACCGTCGGATTTCATCGTCTTGCCATCCTGCAGGACGATATCCACGTGCGAGCTCCACCTGCCCGCGCCGGCATCCTTGAATTCCAGCACGACCCGTTGCGGACGCTGTGCTTCAGGCAGCGCGGACGTGGCGATATCCAGCGACCAGCGGCCCAGCAGCGGCGAGGACTTCGAGCTTTCAGCCAGCGCAGGCATCGCCTGCAGCAGGGCCACGGACAGCAACGCGGCGGACAACAGCTTCATGCGAGGCTCCGTTCGAGTGAGGAAGGTGCTGCAGGTGCGTTGTGGGGTACCCGCAAAAGCCGATGCTGCGCGCCAACGTCCGGTCGTGCAAGCGCTGGCCGATGTCCCCCTACCCTCCGTCTTGTGACGCTGAAGAGTTACGTTATAACATTTCACATTCTTTTCACGGAGTGTGTCATGCGTCGTCACCTGCTTGCTGCAGCCATCCTGTTCGTCGTCCACAACGTCCATGCCAGCGACGGCCCCACCCTGCCCACCGTCCGGGTCGAGGCAAGCAAGCCCTCCCGGATCGACAGCATCGTCACCGTCGAGACCCCGCAGGCCCAGAACCGCACCCTCGGCGGCATGCTTGAACATGTCTCCGGCGTGCAGAACAGCGCCTTCGGGCCCAACGCCGGCGCACCGGTCATCCGCAGCCTCAGCGGCAACCGCGTGCAGATCCTGGAGGACGGCCAGTCCATCCTCGGCATGAACGCCTTCAGCGGCGACATCAACATTCCGTTCGATCCGCTGTTCGTGCGCAGCGTCACCGTCAACAAATCCTCCGATACCGTCCGCTATGGCGGCAACGCCATCGGCGGCAGCGTCGACGTCGATTCCGGTCTGATCTCGCGCACGATGGAGGACAAGGACCAGTCGATGGAACTGGTCCTGCGCAAAGGTTTCAACGCGGCCGATGCGCAGGGCTTCCGCATGAACTTCAACAACCAGCGGAATGTGTCGACGAACCTGCAGGTCTCGCGGCAACGCATCTCGTACTACGACATTCCCGGCAACAGCAAGGCCAGCGTCTGCAACACCCGGCTGTTCCCGGCCACCGGTGGTGTCAATTCGGCACTGGCCGACAGCTGCCAGAAGGAAGCGCGCGTCCAGCAGCTCTACAACAAGGCCTCGCAACCCTACATCGACCAGTTCATGACCGAGAACCCCGATTGGGCCGATGGTGATTTTTCCTTCTACACCAACAGTCCGACCTCGGTCTGGCAGCGCCGCACCTACATCAATCCGGTCAATCCGGCCTATGTCGCCGGCACGCCTTCTTACGTACAGAAACAGATCAACAACGATGTGACCCCCGATTACCACCATCGGCTGGGCAACAGCTACTCACGCAGTTCGCAGGTGGCACTCGGCTCGACCTGGTTCTTCGATCGCGGTTACGTCGGCGTCAGCATCGATGCCAAGGACAGCGAATACGGTGTGCCGGGCTTCTCGATGCAGAACCTGTCCTTCGGCGCGAACCCTGCCGACGGCCTGCCGGTGGGCGTGGTGATCAAGCAGCAGCGCTACGCCCTGGAAGCATTGCTGCGGGACCCACTGCCGTACGTCGAACGTGCCGAACTGCGGGTTTCAAATCTGGACAACACCTCGGGCGAGCGCCTGGGCTCGACCAGGGCCAACGACTACGACTTCCAGAGCACCCAGGCCGAACTGCTGCTGGCACATCAACCCGTCGGGCCGCTCAGCGGCGTGCTCGGTCTGAGCCATCAGGCGCGCGACGTCACCGGCAGCGGCACGCTGCGCTACCTGCCTGATGTGGAAACGCGCAGCAACGCCGTATTCCTGAAGGAAACCCTCGACGTCGGCTGGGTTTCCTTCGATGCCGGTGTCCGCCATGAACGCGTGGACCATGACCTGCAGCCCAGCCGCTTCAAGACCTCGCGCAATGCTGCCAACACCACGCTGCAGGACCGCTCCTATCGCCTCAACAGTTACAGCCTGGGTTCGTATGTCGAACTCGGCCCGCTGTTCGCCGCCAAGGTGCGCTATTCGTCTTCGCAGCGCGCACCGGAGATCAACGAGCTGTATGCCAGCAACGCGCACTATTCGGTGATGACCCAGGAAGAAGGCAACCAGAACCTGCAGCCGGAACGCGCGAAGAACCTGGAGCTGACCGGACTGTTCCACCTTGGCGGCTTCGCGCTGTCAGCCACCGCCTACCGGATGAAGTACGACAACTACCTCTACCAGGGCCACTCCGGCATGCAGATGGCCAACCGCCTGCCACTGAAGTACTGGAAGCAGACCGACACCACGGTGAAGGGATTCGAGATCGATGCCTCGCAGGCGCTCGACCTTGGCGGCTACGGAACATTGAATCTGTCCGCCTTCGCCGACCTGGTCAGGAACCAGGCCGATCGCCCGGACACGCTGCGCGCGCACAACGACGGCGAGTACCTGCCGAACATGCCGACCAACCGCTATGGCGCCACCCTGCAATGGCAGCGCGACAGCTGGAAGCTACAAGTCTCCAGCACCTATTACGACAAGCAGAAGTACCTGGGCCGCAACGTCAGCGAAGAGATTCCGCTGGATGCATTCAACCTGGTCGATCTGCAGGTCAGCCGCGAACTACCGGTGCGCAATGCTTACATCGCGGGGATGGAGGTGTTCGTCAACGGCAGCAACCTTCTGGATGACGACGCCCGCCCACACAACTCGCCGTTGAAGTACATCGCACCGCTGCCCGGTCGCGGGTTCCAGGTCGGCGTGACCGTAAGGCTTTAAGGGACCGGAAAAGAAAAACGCCTGCAGATCGAGGATCTGCAGGCGCTTCTTTGTATCTGGCGGAGCGAGAGGGATTCGAACCCTCGATAGAGCTTTTGACCCTATACTCCCTTAGCAGGGGAGCCCCTTCAGCCGCTCGGGCATCGCTCCGGGGTTTTCTCCGCGTCTGGTGCGTTGCACCTCAGCGGGGCGTGAATCATAACGTTAATCACGCGCGAAGGTAAAGCCTTATTCCGCAGAATTTTCACCACCGGTGCTGCCGGCTTCGTCACCACGCTGGATGCGCTGGTAGATCTCTTCGCGATGCACAGCGACGTCCTTCGGCGCAGTGATGCCGATACGCACCTGGTTACCCTTGACGCCAAGCACGGTGACGCTCACCGAGTCACCGATCATCAGGGTTTCGCCGACGCGGCGAGTCAGGATCAACATTTTTTTAAGTCTCCATGGAACCGTGTGGAAGGGTATCCCCCACCGGCTTGACGCTCCGTCAAGAAGCGCGCCCACGACAAAGGGAAAAGATTCGCAATGGTACCGTCAGCCGTCCCGCTCCTACAAGGAGGGGGGACGGCAGGGGTTCATCACAGGCGGGGGCTGACCCATTCGACGACCGCAGCCAGCGCGGTGGCAAGGGCGGGCCCGTCCTCGCCACCACCCTGGGCGAGGTCCGGGCGTCCGCCGCCCTTGCCCCCGATCTGACCGGCGATATGGGACAACAGTTCCCCGGCCTTGACCTTGCCCATTGCACTGCCGTTCACGCCCGCGACCAGGGCTGCCTTGCCGTCCTGGGCACCGGCCAGCACGATCACCGCGTTGCCCAGCTGCTGCTTCAGGCGGTCCATGGCATCGCGCAGGGCCTTGGCATCGAAGCCTTCCAGGCGGACAGCGAGGACCTTCACGCCGGCGACCTCGACGGCCTGGCCGGACAGATCCGCCGTGGCGCCGGCAGCGACCTTGGCCTTCACGGCCTCCAGCTCGCGCTCCAGCTGCTTCTGGCGCAGGCCCAGCGCACGGATCTTTTCGACCACGTCGGCAGCGCTGCCACCCAGCAGTTCCGCGGCCTCGGCCAGGCGCGCCTCCTCGGCATCCACGTAGTCCAGCGCGCCCTGGCCGGTGACGGCCTCGATACGACGCACGCCGGCCGATACGCCGCCCTCGGAGGTGATCTTGAACAGACCGATGTCACCGGTCCGGTTGACGTGGGTACCACCACACAGCTCGGTGGAGTAGTCACCCATCTTCAGCACGCGCACGTTCTCGCCGTACTTCTCGCCGAACAGGGCCATCGCGCCGAAGTCCAGCGCTTCCTGCATGCCCATGTTGTGCACTTCGGCGGCATTGTTGGCGCGCACCTGCTGGTTGACCTTGCGCTCGATGATCGCCAGTTCCTCGGCGCTGATCGGCTGGAAATGCGAGAAGTCGAAGCGCAGGCGGTCCGGCGCCACCAGCGAGCCCTTCTGCTGCACGTGGGTGCCCAGCACTTCGCGCAGGGCAGCATGCAGCAGGTGGGTGGCCGAGTGGTTGAGGATGGTGGCGCCACGGCGCTCGCCATCGACCTGGCCGGACAGCACATCACCGATCTTCAGGCTGCCCTGGGTGAGCTTGCCGACGTGGCCATGGAACTGGCCCGCGAACTTCTGGGTGTCGCTCACCTGCATCTGCACGCCGGCAGCGGACAAGGTGCCGGTGTCACCGACCTGGCCGCCGGACTCGGCGTAGAACGGGGTCTGGCTGGTCAGCACGATGACCTCGTCACCGGCCTGGGCAGCGTCCACCGGGCGGCCATCCTTGAGGATCGCGACCACGTTGAGGCCATCGGCCTGCAGGCGGTCATAGCCGAGGAAGACGGTGGGCTTGAGCGTGGCGACCAGATCGGCCGACAGCGTCACGCCACCGCCGAACTTGCCGGCCGCACGCGCGGTCTCGCGCTGCGTCTCCATCGCGGCGTTGAAGCCGTCGATGTCCACGGTCAGGTCACGCTCGCGGGCGATGTCCTGGGTCAGGTCGAGCGGGAAGCCGTAGGTGTCGTACAGGCGGAACGCGTCCACGCCCGGGATCACGCCATTGCTGACCTTGGCCGCAACGTCGTCGAAGATCTTCATGCCCGAATCGAGGGTTTCGGCGAAACGCTCTTCTTCGGCCTGCAGTGCGCGCACGACGGTATCGGCCTGCGCCGGCAGTTCCGGATAGGCCTCGCCCATCTGCTCGACCAGGGTCGGCACCAGCTTGCTGAAGAACGGCTGGCGCACGCCCAGCATCCAGCCATGTCGCAGCGCGCGGCGGATGATCCGGCGCAGCACATAGCCGCGGCCTTCGTTGGACGGCAGCACGCCATCGACGATCAGGAACGAACAGGCGCGGATGTGGTCGGCGATCACCCGCAGCGACTTGTTTTCCAGATCGGCGGTGCCGGTCAGCTCCGATGCCTTGCGGATCAGCGCCTGGAACAGGTCGATCTCGTAGTTGGTATGCACGTGCTGCAGGATCGCGGCCAGGCGTTCCAGGCCCATGCCGGTATCCACGCACGGCGCCGGCAGCGGCATCAGCGTGCCGTCCTGCTGGCGATCGAACTGCATGAAGACCAAGTTCCAGATCTCGATGAAACGGTCGCCATCTTCGTCCGGCGAGCCCGGCGGGCCACCGGCGATATGGTCACCATGGTCGTAGAAGACCTCGGTGCAGGGACCGCACGGACCGGTATCGGCCATCTGCCAGAAGTTGTCCGAGGCGAACGGCGCACCCTTGTTGTCGCCGATGCGAACGATACGTTCTTCCGGAATGCCGATCATGTCGCGCCACAGCGCGTAGGCCTCGTCGTCGGTCTGGTAGACCGTGACCAGCAGGCGCTCGGCCGGCAGCTTCCAGACCTGGGTCAGCAGCTCCCAGGCCCAGGCGATCGCATCCTTCTTGAAGTAATCGCCGAAGGACCAGTTGCCCAGCATTTCGAAGAAGGTGTGATGGCGGGCGGTGTAGCCCACCTGGTCGAGATCGTTGTGCTTGCCACCGGCACGCAGGCAGCGCTGGACGTCGGCCGCGCGCACGTAGCTGCGCTTTTCCGCGCCCAGGAACACGTCCTTGAACTGCACCATGCCGGAGTTGGTGAACAGCAGGGTCGGATCGTTGCCCGGCACCAGCGGCGCCGACGGCACGATGGTGTGGCCTTTGCCCTTGAAGAACTCAAGGAAGTCGCTGCGGATCTGGGATGTCGTGAATTTGGCGGATGCGTTCATGGGGGCTGGCAGTCTGCGGGCCGGGGCCCGTGCCGCCGGCCGCAGTGGCCAGGGTCGAACGGACCGCCGAAACCCCAAAGGGTATCAGGCCCGGCGCCATCAGTCTCAGTCGTCCGGATCGTAACGGGTCGCACGGCGGATGCTGTCGCCATCAAAGCCCCGGCGAGCCAGCAGATCGGCGGCCTTGCGACGCTGCGCCAGGTCCTGCGGGCCAGCCTCACCGAAGCGGCGACGGACCAGATCCCGGGCGTTCTCCGTCCAGTCGCCTTCAAAGGTCTCCATGGCGGCAGCGATCTGCTCGCTGTCCAGTCCATGGGTGCCCAGTTCGGCACGCACATGGATGGGGCCGTAGCCGGTATTGGCGCGCATGCGCACCAGATTCTCGGCAAACCGGGTGTCGTCCTGCCAACCAGCCTCGGTCAGCTTGTCGACCGCGGCCTGCGCCGCCTCGCCCTCGATACCCCGGGAGGTCAGCTTGCGGGTCAATTCCTTGCGCGAATGCTCACGCCGCACCAGCAACCCCAGGGCACGCTGGACGGGCGTCTGTTCGCGTACGCGGCGCTTGCGGCCGGGTTCCGGGGCGTCGGAATCGTTCATGCTCGCCTTCAATCAAATGCGCCGTCCCTGGCGCGTCCCCCGTCGGGGAAACCGAATCTGCAGGACAGGGCGACGTCACTGACGGCGCCGCCCTGCCCCACAGCAAGTCTTACTCGTCGTCGCCTTCGTCTTCGCCTTCCTCACGGACGGCTTCGGTCGGCTGGAACTTTTCGCGCAGCTCGGCCTCGAGCTTGGCGGCAACCTGCGGGTTGTCGCGCAGATAGCCACGGGCGTTGTCCTTGCCCTGGCCGATGCGCTCTTCGCCGTAGCTGTACCAGGCACCGGCCTTCTCGACCAGCTTGGCCTCCACGCCCATATCGATCAGTTCGCCTTCGCGGCTGATGCCTTCGCCGTACAGGATCTCGGTGATGACCTGCTTGAATGGCGGCGCCAGCTTGTTCTTGACGACCTTGATCTTGGTCTGGTTGCCGATGATCTCGTCGCCCTTCTTGATCGCACCGATACGGCGGATGTCCAGGCGCACCGAGGCATAGAACTTCAGCGCGTTGCCGCCGGTGGTCACTTCCGGGCTCTGGCCCGGCATCATCACACCGATCTTCATGCGCAGCTGGTTGATGAACACCACCAGCGTGTTGGAACGCTTGATGTTGCCGGTCAGCTTGCGCAGCGCCTGGCTCATCAGGCGAGCCTGCAGGCCCGGCAGCTGGTCGCCCATCTCGCCTTCGATTTCGGCCTTCGGGGTCAACGCGGCGACCGAGTCGACCACCAGGATGTCCACCGAGCCGGAGCGGACCAGCATGTCGGCGATTTCAAGCGCCTGCTCACCGGTATCCGGCTGCGACAGCAGCAGATCGTCGACGTTGACGCCCAGCTTGCCAGCGTAGATCGGGTCCAGCGCATGCTCGGCATCGATGAAGGCCGCCGTACCACCCAGCTTCTGGCACTCGGCGATGGCCTGCAGGGTCAAGGTGGTCTTGCCGGAGGATTCCGGTCCGTAGATTTCCACCACGCGGCCCTTGGGCAGACCACCAATGCCCAATGCGATATCCAGCATCAGAGAACCGGTCGGAATCGCCTCGACAGGCTCGACCACACGGTCGCCCATGCGCATCACCGAGCCCTTGCCGAACTGCTTTTCGATCTGGCCCAGAGCTGCAGCGAGGGCGCGCTTCTTGTTCTCGTCCATCGGATTGGTCCTTGCAGAGGTCACGTCGTTGGAGGTGCTGTCTTTGGAAGTCTTCTTGGCCATGGGTTCACTTTAAGGCTGGCGTATCGCACAGGCTGAGATTCTGCCCGGCGTTCGGAAAAAAATTATCGGACATCCGTACCAACCTCAGCAGAACCAGAGAATCGCCACAAAAGACCGCGGGAAATGCAGGGTGAATCGTCAACGGTTCGGTCGCAGCAGCCCGCAGTACAGGCCCTCGATCGAGAAATCCTGGTCCGGAAGCACGTCAATCGGCTTGTAGTCGGGATTGCGGGGCAACAGGCGGATCCGGTCCTTGGCGATCTTCAACAGCTTGACGGTGATCTCGTCATCGATGCGCGCCACCACGATCTGCCCGGAATGGGCGTCGCGGGTGCGGTGCACGCCGATCAGGTCGCCATCGAAGATGCCTTCGTCGATCATTGAATCGCCCTGCACTTTCAGCAGGTAGTCCGGCGCCGGCGAGAAGAACACCCGGTCCAGGACCACGAAATCATCCGAGCCGATGTCGGCGCCGATCGGCAGACCCGCCGCGACCCGACCCAGGATCGGCAGCCGCAGGACACTGTCGGGCAGGCCCGGCTCGGCGAGCTTTTCCACCGGTGGCGCCTGCACCAGGCGGATGCCGCGGGCCTGGCCCGGTACACGACGGATCGCCCCGGCCTGCTCCAGCGCCTCCAGGTGGTACTGCGCTGCTCGCACCCCCTTGAAGCCGAAGGCACGTGCGATTTCAGTCTGCGACGGCGGTGCGCCTTCGCTCTCGATACGCTCGGCGATCAACTGCAGGATCGCCTGCTGGGTGTCGGTCAGGTCCATGGTTAGTAGTATTACTACTAACATCCGGGACTGCAAGTGCCGGGGGCGATTGCGGGAAGCGCGAATACCGCCGGGCATGGCCCGGCGCTACCGGGAATGCGACGTGACGGGTCGGGGGTGGCGGAAGCGAAAGCAGCCGACCAGCGGGCGGCTCTACAGGAATCGCTGCGCGACTCCGCGGTTCCCGGCGGGAATCACCGCGGCAAGCGCACTACGTGTGCTTGCCGCTGCGCCAGATCGAGAACAGGATCCACACCCCGCACAACCCCGCGCCGATGAAACCGCACACGCCCAGCGCCAGCAGCCAGCGGCTGGAGACGCCGCCTACGCTGTGCATCACGATGGAGGAGCCGATGATCAGGGCCGCAGTGACGATGCCCATCACCATCCGGTTCGCGGCGCGATTGACCTGGTCGCCGAAGCCCTGCAGCGCGCTGGTCTCGACCTTCAGCTGCAGGCGGCCCCGGCGCGCAGCCTGCACCAGCTTGCGCAGATCCCGCGGCAGTTCACCGGCAAAGTCGATCATGCCCAGCAGACTGCGGCGGCCACGCCTGAACAGCGCCCGCGGCGCATAACGCTGCAGTACCACCCGCTCCAGGAACGGGCGCGCGGCGCTGGCCATGTCGAAATCCGGGTCCAACTGGCGGCCCATGCCCTCCAGGGTCAGGAAGGCCTTGATCATCAATGCCAGATCCGCCGGCAGGGTCAGGTTGTAGCTGCGCAGCAGCTGGGTGATGTCGCCCAGCATCAGGCCGATGCGCAGGTCCTTCAGCGGCACGCCACGGTACTGGTCGACGAACAGGCTGATGTCGTGCTGCAACCGGTTCTCGTCCACTTCGACGCCACCCGCCCAGTCCAGCAGCACATCGGCCACGCCCTGCGGGTCCTGTTCCACCAGACCATGCAGCAGCTGCGCGACCTGGAAGCGGCGCACCTCCGACAAGGCGCCGACCATGCCGAAATCGATCACGCCGATGCGGCCATCGCGCAGGTAGATGATGTTGCCCGGGTGCGGATCGGCGTGGAAGCTGCCGTCCTCCAGCACCATCTTCAATACGATGTCGGCACCGCGCCGGGCCAGTTCACGGCGGTCGAGGCCGGCCGCATCGACACCGGCCAGATCACGCCCCGCAATGCCGTCGACGAAGTCCTGCACGTTCAGGCTTTCGCAGGTCCATTGCCAGTGCACCGCCGGAATCAGGATGTCGTCCCGCCCCTCGAAGTTGCGCGCGATGCGCTCGGCATTGCGGCACTCCGCGGCGAAATCCAGCTCGCGCCGCAGCGACACGGTGAACTGCTGCACCACCTCGGCGGGCCGGTAGCGGCGCAGATCCGGCAGGCGGGCTTCGACGATCTCGGCCAGCCGTGCCAGCAACCGCAGGTCGGCTTCAACCACGTCACGGATACCGGGGCGACGCACCTTCAGCACCACTTCGCGGCCATCGCGCAGCCGCGCACGATGGGCCTGGGCCAACGAAGCAGCGGCCATCGGGGTTTCATCAAGGAAGGCGAACACCTGCGACGGCGGTGCACCGAGATCGGCCTCCAGCTGTTCGCGGATGTTTTCGTAGGGCAATGCAGGGACCGCGTTCTGCAACTCGGAGAGTTCGGCGATCCAGTCCGGCGGCAGCAGGTCGACGCGGGTGGCGAGCACCTGGCCCAGCTTCACGAAGGTCGGTCCGAGTTCCTGCAGGGCGCTGCGCACGCGCACCGGCGCGGTCATCCGCAGCATCTCCTGCCGCTCCTCGTTCCAGTGCAGCAGGCGGCCGGTACGTTCCAGCACCGTGGCCAGGCCGATGCGCCGCACGACGTCGCCGAAGCCGTAGCGGATCAGGACGGCGGCGATTTCCTGCAGCCTACCAAGGTCACGGACGGTGCCCAGCGTCTCCCACATCGTTGCCTACTCCGGTTGATTGCCGGAGCAGCATGTCACAGCTGGGCGTCGATACCGTGCAATGCCGCCGCTACGGTCTGCCGGCGGATGGCTTCGCGGTCACCGTCGAACTGGAACAGCTCGGCACGCGCATAGCCGCCGCGGCGCTTCCAGCCGATCCAGACACTGCCGACCGGCTTGTCCGGGCTACCACCGCCCGGACCTGCGATGCCGGTGACCGCCACCGCGATGCCGGCGCCGGAATTGACCAGCGCCCCGGACACCATCTCCAGCACGGCTTCACGGCTGACGGCACCGAACTGTTCCAGCGTCTGCGCGCGCACGCCGAGCAGGCGCTGCTTGGCTTCGTAGCTGTAAACCACCATGCCGCAATCGAAGAACGCCGAGGAACCGGCGATGTCGGTCATGCACTTGGCGATCCAGCCACCGCTGCAGCTTTCAGCAGTCACCAGTTGCAGCGAAGCCTGCTGCAGGCGCTGGCCCAGCGCAGCGGCCTGGGCGTTGAGTTCGGCGTCGGTCGGGAAGGCCATCGGGGTAGCTGAAAGGTGAAGAACCCGCACGTTGTACCGCAGATCGCAAGGTGGTGTCGCGGCACGGGCCCGCGGGAGCTGCCGGCCAGCGGCCGGCACTACCTCACCATTCGGGCAGCTTTTCCGGCAGCAGGGCCCGGATCGGCTCGCCATCGGCGCTGGCCGCCAGCTTCTCGGCCTCGGCGATGGGAAGATCGACCTGCAACAGCCAGCCCTCGTCATCAGCCTGTTCACTGCGGACCACCTCCAGCTGGTGCAGGCGCGCGCGCAGGCGGCCGGCGCTGGGCGGCAGGCGCAGCTCGCCGGTGACGTGCTGCAGCCCCAAGCGCTTGCCGAGCACGGCCTGCAACAGCTCGATGCCCTGCCCGTCGCGTGCGGAAATCCACACCCGCTCACGCCGCGATTCATCCAGCACGCCGTCCTGGCCGTCGTGGCGCACGTCGGCACCCTCGATGCGGTCGATCTTGTTGAACACCAGCAACTGCGGCAGGTCGCCGGCACCGACGGCGGTCAGCACTTCGTCGACCTGGGCGATGCGCTCCTCGCGGTGCGGATCGGCGGCATCGACAAGGTGCAGCAGGAAATCCGCTTCCCGCGCTTCGGACAGGGTCGAGCGAAAGGCCGCCACCAGGTCATGCGGCAGGTCGCGTACGAAACCCACCGTATCGGCCAGCACCACGTTGCCACCGGGCACGGCTATCCGGCGCACGGTCGGATCCAGGGTGGCGAACAGCTGGTCAGCCGCATAGGCCTCGGCGCCGGTCATCGCATTGAACAAGGTCGATTTGCCGGCATTGGTGTAGCCCACCAGGGCGACGCGCGGCAATTCGCTGCGCACCCGCGCACGGCGCATCTGGGTGCGCTGTACTTCGACTTTTTCCAGCCGCTTCTGCAGCTGTTCAACCCGCTTCTGCAGCAGGCGACGATCGGTTTCCAGCTGGGTTTCACCCGGGCCGCGCAGACCGATCGAACCACCACGCTGGCGCTCCAGATGGGTCCAGCCACGCACCAGGCGGGTCGCCATATGGCGCAGCTGGGCCAGCTCGACCTGCAGCTTGCCTTCATGGCTGCGCGCACGCTGGGCAAAGATGTCCAGGATCAGACCGGTACGGTCGATCACCCGGCGCTCCAGGAAACGTTCCAGATTGCGTTCCTGGCCCGGGCTCAACGCGTGGTTGACCAGGATAAGATCTGCGCCGGTTGCTTCGGCGGCGGCCTTGATCTCATCCAGCTTGCCGCTGCCGAGCAGGGTCGATGGATTGGGGCGATCCAGGCGCGCGGTGATGGTCACCGCGATGCTGGCCCCAGCCGAGCGGGCCAGATCACCGAATTCTTCCAGCACATCGTCTTCCAGCTTGCCGAAATGCGGCTGGATCAACAGGGCGTGTTCGCCCTTTTTCGAGCGGTCAAACATTCACCGCTCCAACATCATTCGTCTGCTTCATCACCCGCCTGACCATCCTCACCTGATTGCACGTACCCACCACCCGGGCCGACCTTGACGTTGCGCGCCGGCACCACGGTGGAAATGGCGTGCTTGTAGACCATCTGACTGACGGTGTTGCGCAGCAGGACCACGAACTGATCGAACGATTCGATCGTGCCCTGCAGCTTGATGCCGTTGACCAGGTACACCGAAACCGGCACGCGTTCGCGCCGCAGTGCATTCAAGAAAGGATCCTGCAGCGATTGCCCCTTGGACATTGCACACTCCTGATTATTGTTCTTATTGGTAGCCGGCGGTTGCCGCGGCCCCCGAGCCGCTTGCCGGCCCATGATGGTACACGGCCAGCGTCGGTTCAGCGTGCAACGAAGGTCGACACCGCGCCTGCCAGGCGCTCCCCATCCATATGGGGGTCGAACCAGCGTGCATCAAGCTCGCCGCGCAGCCAGGTCAGCTGGCGCTTGGCCAGTTGCCGGGTGGCGAAAATGGACTTGTCACGGAAGCGGGCCTGGTCACCCTCGCCCTCCAGGTACTCCCAGGCCTGGCGATACCCCACCGCGCGGACGGCCGGGAGGTCCAGCGGCGCGGCGACCGCCTGCATGTCCGGCAACGCACGCAGGGCGCGCACTTCGTCGAGAAAGCCGTGGGCGAGCATGGCGTCGAAGCGGGCCTCGATGCGCTGGTGCAGCACGGCGCGGTCGCGCGGCGCCAGAATCAGCTTCAACGTACGCACCGGCAACGGGGCGACGCCGGGGCGGCGCTGCCATTCACTGATCGGCGTGCCGGTCAGGCGGTAGACCTCCAGCGCCCGCTGGATGCGTTGCGGGTCGGTGGCATGGATGCGCGCGGCGGCGGCGGGATCAACCGTGGCCAGTTCGGCGTGCAGGGCCGCCCAGCCACGCTCGGCGGCCTCGGCGCTCAACGCGTCGCGCATCGCCGGATCGGCCTCCGGCATCGGCGACAACCCCTGCAGCAGCGCACGGAAGTACAAGCCCGTGCCGCCGGCCAGGATCGGCGTCTTGCCCCGGGCAACGATGTCGGCCACCACGCGGCCGGCATCGGCAGCGAACTCGGCGGCCGAATAGCTCTGCCAGGGATCGCGCAGGTCCAGCAGGTGGTGCGGCGCCTGCGCACGTTCGCCGGCATCAGGCTTGGCCGAACCGATATCCAGCCCGCGATAGACCAGCGCCGAATCGACGCTGACGATTTCGCCATCCAGCCGCTGCGCCAGCGCGATCGCGGTGGCGGTCTTGCCGCTGGCAGTCGGCCCCATCACGGCGATCGCCAGCGGCCGCTGATCGACGGCCATCAGTCTTCGTCCGGCCAGCGGAGGCTCGGTTTGGCATCCACCCGGACAGCAGGCACCGCGTCGACCGCCTGCCAGACTTTCAACGCATCGACCGTCGCTGCCACATCGTGCACGCGCACGATACGGGCACCGCGCTGCACGGCGATGACGTGTGCGGCCACCGACGCAGCGACCCGCTCTGCCGGTGACTCGCGCCCGGTCAGCTCGCCCAGGCTGCGTTTGCGCGACAGTCCGGCCAGCATCGGCACACCCAGCTCGAGAAAACGCTCGGAACGGGCCAACAGGGTGATGTTGTGCGCGGTGGTCTTGCCGAAGCCGAAGCCGAGGTCGATCAGCAGATTCTTCTTGGCGATGCCGGCCATCTCGGCGGCGAACAGGCGCTGCACCAGGAAGCCATGGACCTCGGTGACGACATCGTCGTACTGCGGGTCGGCCTGCATGTGGCCCGGCTCGCCCTGCATGTGCATCAGCACCACCGGCACGCCAGTGTCTGCCGCGGCCTGCAGCGCACCGTCCTGGCGCAGGCCGAAGATGTCATTGATCATCCCGGCGCCTGCAGCCACTGCGGCACGCATCACCTCCGGCTTGAAGGTGTCGATGCTGATCGGCACCGATGTACGCGCCGCCAGCTGCTCGATGACCGGCACGACCCGACGCAGCTCTTCGTCGATCGACACCGGCGCCGCGCCCGGGCGGGTGGATTCGCCGCCGATGTCGAGCAGGTCGGCGCCCTCCTCCACCAGCTTCAGGCCATGCGCGACTGCTGCTTCGGTAGTGTCATGGGCACCGCCGTCGGAGAACGAATCGGGGGTGACGTTGACGATCCCCATGACCCGGGCACGGTCCAGGCGCAGGATGCGGCCGGCGCAATCGAGCTGGGGAGAGATATCGAACATGGCAGATCCTGCGGGCAACGAAGGGTAGTTTACGGCGGCAGGGCGGCGCCCTGCACCCGCAGAGGCCAGGTCTGGAGCAACAGCAACAGCGGGTTTTCGTGGGATGGCGGGGCACTGTGGGTTTGCGGGGACGCCGTGAATCCGTCCATGGAGGCTTGGTCGCCGCATCCATGCGGCTCACACCCCGCAAACCCACAGTGCCCTGCCTTCGACAGTTTTCCGGCGGCCAGTAGATCCACGCCATGCGTGGATGAATCTCCAGCGGAATCGAACATCTCGACAATTGAACGAAGAGCATCCACGCATGGCGTGGATCTACGTGTCGACCAAGGTCGACACCTACCAACAGCAGCCCAACAGCAGCGGGGAATCGTCGAAGGCGGGGCGGTGTCGGATTGCGGGGTGTCCGCGGCATGGGCCCGAGGCATGCCTCGGGCGGGTTGGGCAGGACGCCCAACCCCGGTCTTGCCGTGTGCGCAGGACAGCGCACACGAGCAAGCCGCGGCCAAGCCCCCATGGACGGGTTTACGGCGTCCCCGCAATCCGACACCGCCCCGCCATCCCCAGGAAGCCCAGCTCTTGCCGTTGCTTCGGCGGTCGCTGTGGCCTCTGCGGTTGCAGGGCGCAGCCCTGCCGCAGAACCCTACTTGCGCCGACGCTTCCGGTCCACGTACAGCGTCTTGATGATGCTCAGCAGGATGCCCACCGCGATACCCACGCCACAGCCCAGCAGCAGATTGTCCACGGTCAGGCCGACAGCGACGCCGACCACGGTGGCGATCACCATCTCGGCAGTGTGGGAAATCGGTTCAGGCGTGGGGGCGGACATGCGGACTCCAGCGGACGGTCGGGATCGGATGGGCCGGGGCCCGGAAACAACAAGGCCGGGTTGCCCCGGCCTCGTCTTGCATTGCGTACGGCAGGCCGTCAGATCGATTCGGCCGGACCGGCGATCGGCGGCAGCGGACGGGCGTCGCCACCCTTGTCATTGCCGCCATCGTCCTTGCTCGACTTGGTCCAACCCATCGGCGGCGGCGGATCGCGGCCTTCCATGATGGCGTCGATCTGCGGCGCGTCGATGGTTTCGTACTGCAGCAGCAGCTGGGTCATCGCATGCAGCTTGTCGACGTTGGCGGTCAGCAGCTCGGTGGTCCGGGCATAGGCCTTGTCCAGGATGCTGCGCACTTCCTCATCGATGCGGCGCGCCGTGTCGTTGGACACGCTCTTGTGCTGGGTGACCGAACGGCCGAGGAACACTTCATCGTCCTCTTCACCGTAGGCGATCGGTCCCAGGGTCTCCGACAGGCCCCACTTGGTGACCATGTTGCGGGCCATCTTGGTAGCACGCTCGATGTCGTTGGAGGCACCGGTGGTGACCTTGTCCGGCCCGAAGATCAGCTCTTCGGCGACGCGACCGCCATACAGCGAGCACAGCTGCGAGTTGATCGCCACGCGGTTGATCGAGTACTTGTCGCCTTCCGGCAGGTACATGGTCACACCCAGCGCACGGCCGCGCGGGATGATGGTGACCTTGTAGACCGGATCGTGCTCGGGCACCAGGCGACCGACGATGGCGTGACCGGCTTCGTGGTAGGCGGTGAGGGTCTTCTCCTCCTCGCTCATGGCCATCGAGCGGCGCTCGGCACCCATCAGGATCTTGTCGCGGGCACGATCGAAGTGGTCCATGCGGACCTCCTTCTCGTTGCCACGGGCGGCGAACAGGGCGGCCTCGTTGCAGAGGTTGGCCAGGTCGGCACCGGAGAAGCCCGGGGTACCACGCGCGATCACCATCGGCACGACGTCGTCGGCCAGCGGCAGCTTGCGCATGTGCACCTTGAGGATGTGCTCGCGGCCCTTCACGTCCGGCAGACCGACCACCACCTGGCGGTCGAAGCGGCCCGGACGCAGCAGCGCCGGGTCCAGCACGTCCGGACGGTTGGTCGCGGCGATCACGATCACGCCTTCGCCGCCTTCGAAACCATCCATCTCGACCAGCAGCTGGTTCAGGGTCTGCTCGCGCTCGTCATGACCGCCGCCCAGGCCGGCACCACGGTGACGGCCGACGGCGTCGATTTCATCGATGAAGATGATGCACGGCGCGTGCTTCTTGGCCTGCTCGAACATGTCGCGCACACGGCTGGCACCGACGCCGACGAACATTTCCACGAAGTCCGAACCGGAAATCGAGAAGAACGGCACCTTGGCTTCGCCAGCGATGGCCTTGGCCAGCAGCGTCTTGCCGGTACCCGGCGGGCCGACCATCAGCACGCCGCGCGGAATCTTGCCGCCGAGCTTGGTGAACTTGGACGGGTCACGCAGGAAGTCGACCAGTTCGCCGACTTCTTCCTTGGCCTCGTCGCAGCCGGCAACGTCGGCGAAGGTGACCTTGATCTGGTCTTCGCCCTGCAGCTTGGCGCGCGACTTACCGAAGGACATCGCGCCCTTGGCACCGCCGCCACCGCCCTGCATCTGCCGCATGATGAACAACCAGAAGCCGATGATCAGGATGACCGGCAGGAAATTCATCAGGATCGCGCCGAGGGAGATGCCGCTGGACGGCTCTTCCTGCACGATCTCGACGTTCTTGGTGCGCAGCACGTTGATCAGGTCGCGATCGAACGGCGCGGTGATGGTGGACGACTGTCCACCACGGGTGGTGTAGGTGATCTGGCTGGTACCGCCGCGCGTATCGCCGCCGAAGGCGACCTTCTGCACGTTGCCGGTATCCACCTGGTCCAGGAACTGCGAGTACGAAGCGCCCTGCGCCCCGGCCCCCGAGGTCTTGGGCGAGAAGCTCTGGAAGACCACCATCAGCACGACGGCGACGACCACCCATAGCAGGAGGTTCTTGGTCAAGTCGTTCATCCTCATTGGCTCCGGTGTTCCTCTCAGTGCTGGCGTTGCGTTGGGGTCGAACTTACGGGGTCGAGCTTACTTCATGTGGGCGCGTTTTCCCTGACCCAAGGCATACACCTCGGGAGAGCGCTTGCGCGAGGCTTCCGGCTTGCGGATGGAGACCTTGTCGTACCGGCGGCGCATGTCGCGCACATAGTCGTCAAAGCCTTCACCCTGGAACAGCTTGATCAGGAATGCCCCACCGGTCTTGAGGTGGTTGTCGGCAAAATCCAGCGCCAGCTCCGCCAGGTGCATCATCCGCGGCTGGTCGACCGCGCCCACACCACTCTTATTGGGGGCCATGTCCGACAGCACAAGGTCTACCGGCTGATCCCCGAGCATGGCTTCAAACTCCGATAGGACGGTTTCTTCCCTGAAGTCACCATGAAGGAACTCCACGCCGGCCAGTGGCGGCATGTCCAGAATGTCCAGGGCCAGCACGCGGCCAGTGTCGCCAATCTGTCTCCGAACCTGCTGAGACCAGCCGCCCGGGGCCGCGCCGAGGTCGACCACCACCATGTGCGGCTTCAGCAACCGGTCACGTTCGAGCAGTTCTTCGAGCTTGTAGGCCGCACGGGAGCGCATGCCTTCGGCCTGGGCCTTCTTCACGAAGGGATCGGAGAAATGTTCCTTGAGCCAGCGCTGGCTGCTTTTGCTGCGGGTAGCCATTGGAAATAGGGGCTGATGGGGTCGCCATGATACCCTGATCGTCCCATTCAACCGTGTTTTCTGCATGCCCACTGCCTTGACCCCTTCCCAGACCCGTTTCCTGCGCGGCCAAGCCCACGACCTGAAGGCCCTGCTGCAGACCGGCGGCAAGGGCGTCACGCCGGCCTTCCTGACCGAGCTGAACGAAGTGCTGGAGCGCCACGAACTGGTCAAGGTGAAGGTTGCCGCCGAAGACCGTGACGCCCGCGACGTGATGATCGGCGAGATCGTGCAGGCCACCGACAGTGCGCTGGTGCAGCGTATCGGCCATGTGGCCGTGCTGTATCGCCCGAGCAAGGAACACCGCCAGATCGTGCTGCCGCGCGGCTGATCGGTCCCTGCCATGCAGCTGAACCACGAACTGCCCGACTACGCCTACAGCCTGCGCGCCGCGGACGGTCGCTCGGCGCGGGTCAATGATCGCGTTCTGGGCAACAGCTTCTTCCTGACCCCTGATCAGCTGGTCGAGCAGTGGCCGGTGACCGACGTCGCGGCGCTGCAGGTGGCTGACCTGGAGCCGATCCTGGCACTGAAGCCGGCGTTGATACTGCTCGGCACCGGCGAGCGTCAGGCGTTTCCGCCGGCGGTTGTGATGGCCGCCTGCCTGTCGCGCGGTATCGGTCTGGAAGTGATGAACAATCCGGCCGCCGCGCGCACCTTCAACATCCTTGCCGGCGAAGGCCGCAAGGTGGCGGCCGCCTTCATTCTGGAAGGCTGAGGCCTGAAGCCGCCGGGCATGACGCGGCGCTCGCATCGATCACGCCCCATTCGTAGCGCCCGAGCCGATGCTCGCGCGGCGCCGTGCAGCGACGGAAAGGCAGCCGAGCATTGGCTCGGCTCTACAGATCAGCATGCCGGGCATGGCCCGGCGCGCTGCGCCGGGCCGGGGATCCGCCCGGAAGGCGAATATCCGATCACTTCGCCGGCAGATACTGCTGCGGGTCGACCGGCTTGCCGTTGTAGCGGATCTCGAAGTGCAGCATGTCCCGGTTGGCACCGGTACGGCCCATCTCGGCGATCTGCTCGCCGGCCTTCACGCTCTGCCCTTCATTTACCAGGCGCTTGCGGTTGTGGCCATAGGCCGACAGCCACTGGTCGCTGTGCTTGATGATGATCAGCTCGCCATAGCCGACCAGGCCGGCGCCGGAATACACCACCACGCCGTTGGCCGTGGCCTTCACCGGCGCGCCGCTGGTGCCGGCGATGTCCACACCCTGCTTGGTCGCGTCGCCGGCCACGTAGCGGCCCACGACTGCGCCATCGGCCGGCCAGCGCCAGGCGATGTTGCTCTTGACCGGACCGGCCGGACCCGGCGTCGGCGCGGTACTGCCGCCGGACGTGCTGCCACCCGGACGCGGTGCGGTCACCACGGTGGTCGGCGCACGGCCGCCGCCGGAGCCGGCCGGATACAGGCGGATCACCTGCCCCGGGTAAATGGTCGACGGATTGTCCAGGTTGTTCCAGGCGATCAGGTCGGCCGGCGTGATGTCATGGATGCGGGCCAGTGCATAGATGGTGTCGCCCTTGCGCACGACCACCGTCTGCCCCGGCTTGGGCACCGATGTCTTCGGCGTGCTGACGCCACTGCCGCCGCTGCCACTGGTCCGGACCACGGTGGCGGTGCCACAGGCGGCCAGGGTGGATACCAGCAACGCCAGTGCGCCGATGCGCACTCCCTTGCTCAGACGATCTGCACTCATGCGAACTTCGACCTCCATACAAGCCAGGCGATCAGCACCACCACCAACGCGGTGGCGATCCAGCCCAGCGGTTCAATCCATCGGCGCAGCACTGCTTCGGCGCGCGCACCACCGATACGGATGACCGCGGCCAGCACGAACACGCGCTTGCCACGACCGATCAACATGCTCAACAGGTACTGCGGCATCGGCACGCCGACGATACCCGATGCCCACGTGAAGACCTTCATCGGAATCGGCATGAAGCCGCCGAGCACCAGGAAGGTGAACACCGCCCAGGGCGACTCCACCATCTTGGCCTGCACGGTAGCGATGCCCTGCTCGATCGCCGGCAGCATGCCCAGCGCCTCGAACAGCGGTTTGACTGCCTCGAATGCGTAGTGGCCCAGCGCGTAACCGATCACCGCGCCGACCATCGAGCCGGCCAGGCTGAGGGTGGCGAACCACCAGCCGCGCTTGGGCTGGGCCACGCACATCGGCGCCAGCATCACTTCCGGCATCACCGGGAAGATGATGGCTTCGAAAAAGCTCAGCACCATCAGGTAGGTCGGCGCGCGCTCATGCGCGGCCCACTTCATCGCCCGCTCGTACAGCGGCCCGAAAATCTTCATGCAACCCTGCTCCGTGGATTCAATCGAGCATGCCAGACAGCAGCGGTACGAAGGTGACCGGCGCCAGCACGCGTTGTTCGATGCTGCCGTCGTCCTTGCGGTCGAGCTGCACCAGCGACTGTGCGCCTGCGCCACCGACCGGGGCGACCAGGCGGCCCCCTTCGGCCAGCTGCTCGACCAGGGCATCAACCAGCGCCGGTGCGGCGGCGGTGACCACGATGGCGTCGAACGGGCCATGCTCGGCCCAGCCAACGCGGCCGTCGTCGTGCTTGGTGCGGATGTTCATGCCCAGCGCACGGAAACGCTTGCGCGCCTGCCGCAGCAGATCGCCGATGCGCTCGACGGTATAGACCTCCAGCCCCAGCGCGCCGAGCACCGCCGCCTGGTAGCCCGAGCCGGTGCCCACTTCGAGCACCTTCTTCGGCGCCACCTGCAGCACGGCCTCGGTCATCCGCGCCACCACCCACGGCTGCGAAATGGTCTGGCCGTGGCCGATCGGCAGCGCGGTGTCTTCATACGCGCGCGAGGCCAGGGCCTCGTCGATGAACAGATGCCGTGGCACCACCCGGATCGCGTTCAGCGTCGACTCGTCGACGATGCCAGCCTCGCGCAGGCGGTCGACCAGGCGGTCGCGCACGCGCTGCGAGGTCATGCCGATGCCGACCGCTTCCGGCTGCAGGCGCAGGCGTGGGCTCATGCCGGCTGGTCCAGCGCAGCGGTAAGGCCGCCGACCCAGCTGGCGACCTTTTCCAGCGCCTGGTAGCGGGTCAGGTCGACCTGGATCGGGGTGATCGAAATGTGGCCGGTGCGCACCGCATGGAAATCGGTACCGGGGCCTGAGTCCTGCTCGCGGCCGGCCGGACCGATCCAGTACACCTCGTTGCCGCGCGGATCCTTCTGCGCGATGCAGCCTTCGGCGCGATGGCGGTTGCCCAGGCGGGTGACTTCGAAGCCCTTGACCTCGCTCCACGGCAGGTCCGGCACATTGACGTTGAGGATGGTGTCGGCCGGCAGCGGATCGGCCTTGAGGCGGGCAACGATCTCCACCGCGGCACGCGCCGCCGTCTCGAAATGCTTCGGGTCGTGGTTGCGGGTCACCAAGGACACCGCGACTGCGGGCAGGCCGAGGAAACGACCTTCCATCGCCGCCGAGACGGTGCCGGAATAGATCACGTCGTCGCCGAGGTTGGCGGCGTTGTTGATACCGGACACGACAATGTCAGGCTCGAACTCCAGCAGGCCGGTCAGCGCAAGGTGCACGCAGTCGGTGGGCGTGCCGGCCACCGACACGGTGTAGTGGTCGATGCGCTTGAGCCGGATCGGCAGATCCAGGGTCAGCGAATTGCTGGCGCCGGAGCGATCACGGTCCGGTGCGACCACCGTGACTTCATGCCCGGCCTCGCGCAGCACGGAAGCAAGCATGCGGATGCCTGCCGCGTCGACACCGTCATCATTGCTGACCAGGATGCGCATCTTCGATTTAACCGCTTGATTTTCCAAGAATTCGATCCCGTCACCTTGCAGCGTGGGCGAAGCCGGCCCGTCTCCTCCAGGGAGGCGGCAGCTCCGCAAGTGCGCCGACTATTGTGCCGCAAGCGGGCGCTGGGTCCTACCCTGTCTGCGGTCACGGCCGACATCAAACGGTCATAGGCAGACCCGCACAGGCGGTTTAACCTGTGCGCATGTCGCACCCTGAAGACGAAGACCCGGCTGCATTGTTCCGTGCAGCCATCGGCGAAGTGACGCCGCTGCGCAAGGAAGTGGAGCCCGCGCCCGCCGCGCCGCGCCCCAAGCCGCGCGCGCGCATGGCCGAGCGCGACGACGCCGAAGCTGCCGGAGAGTTCGCCCGGCTGCTGCGCGACAACGCGCCGCTGGAAGCGGGCGACGTTGCCAGCTACCGGCGCGACAACCTGCCGCCACGCCTGTTCCAGCGTTTGAAGCGCGGGCAGTACTCGGTACAGGACGAGCTGGACCTGCATGGCGCCACTGCCGCGCAGGCCGAGGCGATGCTGCGCCAGTTCCTGCTGGAGGCGCACGCCCACGAGTACGGCTGCGTGCGCATCATCCACGGCAAGGGCCTGCAGTCCGATGGCAGTGCGCCCGTGTTGAAAAACCTGGTGGACCGACTGTTGCGCCTGCGCAACGACGTGTTGGCGTTCCATTCGGCCCCGACCGGGCAAGGCGGCACCGGTGCAGTGCTGGTGCTGCTGGCGCGGCGCTGACGTTTTGCCGGTGGGATTCATCCACGCATGGCGTGGATCTACTGACGGCCCATCCACGCATGGCGTGGATCTACTGACGGCCCATCCACGCATGGCGTGGATCTACTGGCGGCCCATCCACGCATGGCGTGGATCTACTGACGGCCCATCCACGCATGGCGTGGATCTACTGACGGCCCAGCCACGCATGGCGTGGATCTACTGGCGATTCATCCACGCATGGCGTGGATCTACTGGCGATTCATCCACGCATGGCGTGGATCTACTGGCGATTCATCCACGCATGGCGTGGATCTACTGGCGGCCCGTCCACGCATGGCGTGGATCTACTGACGGCCCGTCCACGCATGGCGTGGATCTACTGACGGCCCAGCCACGCATGGCGTGGATCTACTGGCGGCCCGTCCACGCATGGCGTGGATCTACTTTCCTCCGCCACTATTTCCGTCAGGCCTGCGAAGCGTCTTCGACCGGCCCGAGCTCGTGCAGGACGGCCGTGGCATAGCAGCCCGGCGGCAGTGCGAAGGACAGCTCCAGCACGTCGGCGGCCAGCCACTGGTGCTGCAACAGCGCCGGACGCAGCCGCAGCGCGCGCCGCTCCTGCTTCAGCCGCGCTTCTTCCAAACCGACACGCAGCGCCTTGGATTCGTCATCGTCCAGCGCCGCCAGTTCCAGCTCGTGGGCGGCGTCAGTGCTGCGCAGCTCACCCTCGCCCCACAGCGGCGCGCTGGGGTGGATGTCGAAGCGCGCCAGGCGTTCGGCCAGCACGTCGCTGTACGGCTCGGGACCGAACACGCTGCGGCTGCCATCCAGCATCCACACTTCACCCTGTAGCGGCTGGTCCCAACTGCCCTGCTCCACGCGCGCGGCCAGCACCCGGTTGAACAGCGCCGAACGGGCGGCCGACAACAGCAGCGACCGCTGGTCCTTGCGCATGCGTCGGCCGCCAAACATCGCCAGCGCCGCAGGAACATTGCCGCCATCACGACCGAAGCGCTGCTCGCCGAACCAGTTCGGCAGGCCGCGCGTGGCGATCTGTTGCAGGCGCTCGTCGATCGCCGCCGCATCTCCCTGCACATCGCGCAGCACCAGCTTGAAGCGGTTGCCGGCCAGCGCGCCGCGCTGCAGCTTGCGGTTGTGCCAGGTGGACTCGATCACTTCGATCTCGTCACCGGCCAGTTCGGCCAGGTCCGGCGCGACGCGCTTGGGCAGGTGCACGCTGAAACGCTGGGTAGTGACCGCGTTGCGATCCTTCATGCCGGCATAGCTGACCGCCATTTCCGGCAGGCCCGCCCACTTGGCCAGCACCTTGGCCACATGCACCGTGTTCGCGCCACGCTTGCGGATATGCAGCAGCAGGTGCTCGCCTTCCCCCGTCGCCTCGAAAGCCGGCAGTTCATCGACCTGGAAATCTTCCGGCGTGGTGCGGATGCGCGCCTGCAGCAGCGGCGCGCCGAACGCGAGCGGCAACGGAATCATGCCGCCACCAGCAGAACGACGGCCTGCGCGGCGATGCCTTCGCCCCGCCCGGTGAAGCCCAGCTTCTCGGACGTGGTGGCCTTGACGCTGACCGCATCCAACGGCAGCTGCAGCAGTTCACCGATGCGCTCGCGCATCGCCAGCGCATGCGGGCCGACCTTGGGCCGCTCGCAGATCACGGTGATGTCGGTGTTGCCGACACGCCAGCCGCGCTCGCGCAGCAGGCTGTCGCAGTGGCGCACGAACTCGCTGCTGTCCGCGCCCTTCCAGCGGTCATCGCTGGGCGGGAAGTGCTGGCCGATGTCACCCAGCGCGATCGCGCCGAGCATGGCGTCGCACAACGCGTGCAGGATCACGTCGCCGTCGCTGTGCGCAAGCACGCCGCAGCTGTGCGGCACCGCAACGCCGCCGAGCATGATGTGGTCGCCTTCACCGAAGGCATGGACGTCGTAGCCCTGGCCGATACGGACGGGCGGGAACGGGGAGGTGCTCATGGATGCAGCCCTTGCAGCAGGGCCGCGCGGGCGGTCAGCCGGCGCGGCGGGAGAGTACGAATTCGAAACGATCGAGATCGGCCGGGGTGGTGACCTTGAAGTTGTCCTCGCTGCCTTCCACCAGCAGCGGGCGCTGGCCCTGGCGCTCCATGGCCATGGCGTCGTCGGTGACGTCGACGCCGGCAGCAGCCGCTTCGGACAAGGCGCGGATCAGCTGGTGACGACGGAACAGCTGCGGCGTCAGTGCGCGCCACAGGCGCTCACGCGGCTCGGTGCCATCGATGCCGCCATCGTCGCCAGCACGCTTGAGCGTGTCGCGCACCGGCGCGGCCAGAATGGCGCCGACCGGGTCGGTACGCCCTACTTCCAGCAGGCGGCCAAGATCGGCCTGCGACAGGTTCGGACGCGCCGCGTCGTGCACCAGCACGAATTCATCGGCACGCACGCTGTCCGGCAGGGCCTGCAGCCCCGCCAGCACCGAGGCGGCGCGGGTGGCGCCACCGGTGCAGGTCAGCACCGGCTTGCCGGCCCATTCGGTCCAGCCCGGCCAGTCAGCATCGTCCGCGCCGATCACCACCATCGCCCCGGCCACGGCCGGGTGTGCCAGCAGCGTGTCCAGGGTATGGGCGAGCAGGGTCTGCCCGCCTGCCTGCAGGTACTGCTTGGGCAACGGCGCACCAAAACGCGTGCCGCGCCCTGCGGCCGGAACCACCACCCAGATCGCCGCGCTCATGGCACGTCCGCCGGATGGTCACCGGCCTGCGCCGTGACCGGCGCAGGCTGCGCCGGATGCACGGGTGCATCTTCCACGACGCGATAGAACTTCTCGCCAGGCTTGATCATGCCCAGCTCGCTGCGCGCGCGTTCTTCGATGGCGGACTGGCCTTCCTTGAGGTCCTTCACTTCAGCGGCAAGCGCATCGTTGCGCTGCCGCAGACCGTCATTGTCCCGCTCCTGGTTGGCGACCTGGGCTTCGAGCATCATCACTTCACCCGAATTGCCCGGGCCGAACCAGAAACGGTACTGCAGCCATGCCAGCAGCAGGGCCAGCAACAGCAGCAGCCAGCGCCAGTTGCGCATCGGCTCAGCGCTTCAGCGACACGAACGCGTCACGACCCGCGTAACGCGCGCCGGCACCGAGAGCTTCCTCGATGCGCAGCAGCTGGTTGTACTTGGCCACGCGATCGCTGCGGCACAGCGAGCCGGTCTTGATCTGGGTGGCGGTGGTGGCCACCGAGATATCGGCGATGGTGGTGTCTTCGGTTTCACCCGAACGGTGCGAGACCACGGCGGCGTAACCAGCACGGTCGGCCATGGCGATCGCTTCCAGGGTTTCGCTGAGGGTGCCGATCTGGTTGACCTTGATCAGGATCGCGTTGGCGGTGCCCGAATCGATGCCTTCCTGGAAGATCTTCGGATTGGTGACGAACAGATCGTCGCCGACCAGCTGCACCTTCTTGCCGATGCGATCGGTCAGCAGCTTCCAGCCCGCCCAGTCGTTCTCGGCCAGGCCGTCTTCGATGGTGATGATCGGGTACTGCGCGGCCCAGTCGGCGAGGAAGTCGACGAACTGTTCGGAGGTCAGGCGCTTGTTCTCGCCGACCAGGTTGTACTTGCCGTTCTCGAAGAACTCGCTGGAGGCCACGTCCAAGCCCAGCAGCACGTCTTCACCGGCGGTGTAGCCGGCCTTGCCGATGGCTTCGAGGATGGTGTCCAGTGCTTCGACGTTGCTGCGGAAGTCCGGCGCGAAGCCGCCTTCGTCGCCCACCGCCGTGCTCAGGCCGTGGCCCTTCAGCACCGACTTCAGCGAATGGAAGATTTCGGTGCCGGCACGCAGCGCTTCGGAGAACGAGGTGAAGCCGACCGGCAGCACCATGAACTCCTGGAAATCGACGTTGTTGTCGGCGTGCGCGCCGCCGTTGATGATGTTCATCATCGGCACCGGCAGCGACGGGGTCGCGCCGGTCTTGCTGGCCAGGTACTGCCACAGTGCCTGCTTGCTGGAGGCAGCGGCGGCGTGCGCGGCGGCCATGGAAACACCCAGCAGTGCGTTGGCGCCCAGGCGGCCCTTGTTCTCGGTGCCATCCAGATCGATCAGGCGACGGTCCAGGCCGGCCTGGTCGGTGGCCTCGAAGCCCTTCAGTGCGTTGGCGATGGCGCCGTTGACGTTGTCGACGGCCTTGCGCACGCCCTTGCCGAGGTAACGGGTCTTGTCGCCGTCACGCAGCTCCACCGCTTCCTTGGTGCCGGTCGATGCGCCGGAGGGAACCGCGGCGCGACCGAACGAACCGTCCTCCAGGGTGACTTCGGCTTCCAGCGTGGGGTTGCCACGGCTGTCGAGGATTTCACGGGCATGGATGCTGCGGATCGTACTCATGGTCGGGCCGGTTACCTGTATGGAGAGGGGGCGACAAAAACGAATGCCGCGTGATTATCCCCGGCTACCCCTCACTTGCCAAATGGCCTGAGCGGCATCAGCCCCAGCTGGACCCGATCACGATCATCACCAGCGACACCAGCAGCACCAGCAACGCACCGGCAATGGCGGCGCACACAGGTCCGCGCCGCCGTCGCCAGGCCATCACCATCGCGCCCAGGCTGCCTGCGAAAGACAGCACCAGCGTAACCAACGCGCCCAGCATCCAGTACTGCACAGCCTGCACGCCGTTGTTGCCATCCCCCGGCGGCCGGAAGCTGGCGGCGAAGGCCAGCACGCCCAGCAGCAACGCGCCCCAGGCGAGCACCGACAGCAACAGGGCGATCAGGCCCCAGGGGCGACTACGCGAGGGTTCAGGTGTCGTATTCATCAAAGCAGATCGTGCAGCAGGATGCCCAACCACAGCGACAGCAGGACCATCGCCAGTGCAGCGGTGACCCTGCCCCGGTTCAGGCGCCAGCCGAGCACCGCGGCGGAAAACCCTGCGGAAATGGTCAGCACTTCGGCCACCGCCAGCGCGATGACGAAAGGCAGCAGGTTCACTACCGGGCCGCCCGCACTGGACGGACGCATACCGGCACCGAACAGCATGCCGATGGCGAATACGCCGGATACCGAAAGCAAGGCCAGACCGAGTGCGATCGGGCCCCACGGCCACTGCCGCCAGTGCCGGCGACGACGCTGGATCTCCAGCGCCGCCTGCGGGTGCTGACTCACGCGAAGCGCGAGAAGCCGTGCTTCTTGGTCACCGCATCGAGCTCCATCAGGGTCTCGAGCAGGGCTTCCATCTGATCCAGCGGCCACGCATTGGGGCCATCGGACAGCGCCTTGGACGGGTCCGGATGGGTCTCGGCGAACAGGCCGGAGATGCCCACGGCAACCGCGGCACGCGCCAGTACCGGCACATGCTCGCGCTGGCCACCGGAACTGGTGCCCTGGCCGCCCGGCAGCTGCACCGAATGGGTGGCGTCGAAAACCACCGGGCAGCCGGTATCGCGCATCACCGCCAGCGAACGCATGTCGCTGACCAGGTTGTTGTAGCCGAAGCTGGCGCCACGCTCGCAGACCATGATCTGCTCGTTGCCGGTGGCCTTGGCCTTCTCGACAACAGGCTTCATGTCCCACGGCGCCAGGAACTGGCCCTTCTTGATGTTGACCGGCTTGCCGGCCGCGCACACCTTGCGGATGAAGTCGGTCTGGCGGACCAGGAACGCCGGGGTCTGCAGCACGTCCACCACCGAGGCCACTTCGTCCATCGGGGTGTACTCGTGCACGTCGGTCAGCACCGGCACGCCGATCTGCTTCTTGACCTCGGCCAGGACCTTCAGGCCCTCTTCCATGCCCGGACCACGGAAGGCGGTGCCGGAGGTGCGGTTGGCCTTGTCGAAGCTGGACTTGAAGATGAAGTTCACACCGAGCTTGTCGGTCACTTCCTTCAGCTTGCCGGCGGTATCCAGCTGCAGCTGCATCGACTCGATCACGCAGGGGCCGGCGATCAGGAACAGGGGCTGGTCCAGCCCGACCTCGAATCCACACAGTTTCATGGCGTTTCCTTGTTGTCCGCTACACCGGCAGTGCCGGTGCGCTGGGGTTGAAGCGAGCAAGATGGGGGCCGGCGGCCCCCATGACAAGTCAGGCGCGCACTTCCTGCAGCAGCTTGCCACCGGCCTTGCGCTCGCGCGCGGCACGGATGAAGCCGATGAACAGCGGGTGGCCATCACGCGGGGTGGACAGGAATTCCGGGTGCGCCTGGCAGGCCAGGAACCACGGATGCTGGTCGCGCGGCAGTTCAACCACTTCCACCAGAGTGTCATCCATCGACTTGCCGGCGATCACCAGGCCTGCGTCTTCCAGCTGGGTGCGGTAGCGGTTGTTGAATTCGTAGCGGTGGCGGTGGCGCTCGGCGACCACGTCCTTGCCGTACAGCTCGCGGGCCAGCGTGCCCGGCTTCAGGCGCTGTTCCTGCAGGCCCAGGCGCATGGTGCCGCCGAGGTCGCTCTTGTCGTCACGCTTTTCCACGTCGCCGGTGGCGGTGCGCCACTCGGTGATCAGGCCGATCACCGGGTTCGGCGACTGGCGGTCGTTCTCGGTGCTGTTGGCGTCTTCCAGGCCCACCACGTGGCGCGCGTAGTCGACCACGGCAGCCTGCATGCCATAGCAGATGCCGAAGTACGGCACCTTCTGCTCACGGGCGTACTGCGAGGTGAGCACCTTGCCTTCGAAGCCACGGTCGCCGAAACCACCCGGCACCAGGATGCCGTCGACATCGGCCAGCGCGGACATGTCGCTGCCCTCCAGGTCCTGCGCTTCCAGCCACTTCAGGGTGACCTTGGTGCGCTGGCGCAGGCCACCGTGCTTGAGTGCCTCGCCGACCGACTTGTAGGCGTCCTGGTGGTCGATGTACTTGCCGACCACTGCGATGGTCACCGCATCCAGCGGATGCAGGGTGGCATCGACGGCGTCTTCCCACATCGACAGGTCGGCCGGGCCGGCCTTGTCGGCCAGCTTCAGCTGGTTGATGACGATCTCGTCCAGGCCCTGCGCGTGCAGGCCCATCGGAATGCGGTACAGCACATCGACGTCGGGGACGCTGATCACCGCGCGCTCGGAGACGTTGGTGAACTGGGCGATCTTCCGACGCTCCGAATCCGGTACCGGCTGTTCCGAACGGCACAGCAGCACGTCCGGCTGGATGCCGATCGAGCGCAGTTCCTTCACCGAGTGCTGGGTCGGCTTGGTCTTCAGTTCACCCGCGGCGGCGATGTACGGCACCAGGGTGAGGTGCATGAACAGTGCCTTTTCCGGGCCACGCTCGGTGCGCACCTGGCGGATCGCCTCCAGGAACGGCAGCGACTCGATGTCACCGACGGTGCCGCCGATCTCCACCAGGGCCACGTCGAAGCCCTCGGTGGCTTCGTCCATGCAGCGACGGATCTCGTCGGTGATGTGCGGAATGACCTGCACGGTCGCACCCAGGTAGTCGCCGCGGCGCTCCTTGCGGATCACCTCTTCGTAGATGCGGCCGGTGGTGACCGAGTTCTTGCGGCTCAGGCGGGTGCGCACGAAGCGCTCGTAGTGGCCCAGGTCGAGATCGGTCTCGGCGCCGTCGTCGGTGACATACACCTCACCGTGCTGGAACGGGCTCATGGTGCCCGGGTCGACGTTGATGTACGGGTCGAGCTTCATCATCGTGACCTTCAGGCCACGCGCTTCGAGAATGGCGGCCAGTGACGCGGCGGCAATACCTTTGCCGAGCGAGGACACCACGCCGCCGGTTACGAAAATCAAGGGAGTCATGGCTGCAAGCATCCTGTCTGGAAATGGAAAACGGCAGCGCCACGCCTGCCCGGGGGGCGGGCGTGGAGCAGAAAGGGGGTTTTCCGGTTCGCTGGTGCAGCGAGGGAGGTGCGGGCCCGGCCGGCGCCAGGCGCCAACGGGGAACCACCCTGCGAGGTCGGGGCGGCCGTGCCGGTCACTTCGACCGTCACCTGCGACCCGCTTTGCTGGAGGCCACGCTTGGCCGTGCCAGCCCATTCGCAAATGGTGGACACGCACTTACTCCCGGAAAGCCATAGTTTACAGATAGATGGCCGCCAACCCAAGGGGCAGATGGCGCCATCGACAAAAAGAAACGCCCCGCTGGGCGGGGCGTTCAAGGGTGAAACCCTTGTGGCAAGGGCTTCGCAGGGGCAGAAGAATTACTTCTTCTTGCGTGCCTCTTCCTCTTCTTCCTGCTGCGGGACCGGCTGGCCCTTGGCCTTCATCTCGGCATTGGCCTGCGCGCGGCGCTTGGCCTTGGCGTCGGCTTCAGACTGCGCCTTGTCGGCCTGGTCACCCTGCTGCGGAGCAGGCTGGCCGGCGTTCTGCGCCAGCACCATCGGCACTGCAACAGCGGCGGCAGCCAGGATCGCAATGGTCAGCAACTTCTTCATGGAGTCCTCCTCGCGGTATGGCTCGGATGTGGGGGGCGCCGGTGTTCGGTTCCAGCGGCTGCCATTTTACCCCCTCCCCGCCAACGAGGCTGAACCGCAGGCGTGCAAATTCCCGGTCCAGACCGCACACTTGCCCGTCGCTCCACGCTTTCGAAGACAGATGAACGCCCGCTATAACGCCGCCGATATTGAAGTCCTGTCCGGCCTTGACCCGGTCAAGCGCCGCCCCGGCATGTATACCGACACCGCGCGCCCGAACCACCTGGCGCAGGAAGTGATCGACAACTCGGTGGACGAGGCCCTCGCCGGCCATGCCCGCTCGATCGAGATCACCCTGTTCAAGGACGGCAGCGTGGAGGTCAGCGATGACGGCCGCGGCATGCCGGTGGACATCCATCCGGAAGAGAAGATCCCGGGCGTCGAGCTGATCCTTACCCGCCTGCATGCCGGCGGCAAGTTCAACAACAACAACTACACCTTCTCCGGCGGCCTGCATGGCGTCGGCGTCAGCGTGGTCAATGCGCTGTCGACCCTGGTGGAAATCCACATCAAGCGCGAAGGTGCCGAACACCGCATCACCTTCCGCAACGGCGACCGCGCCTCGCCGCTGGAAGTGGTCGGCACCGTCGGCAAGAAGAACACCGGCACCCGCCTGCGCTTCTGGCCGGACCCGAAGTACTTCGATACGCCCAAGTTCGCCGTGCGCGCGCTCAAGCACCTGCTGCGCGCCAAGGCCGTGCTGTGCCCGGGCCTGACCGTCAAGCTGACCGACGAAGCCACCGGTGAAGTCGACACCTGGTACTACGAAGACGGCCTGCGCGATTACCTGAAGCTGGAGCTGGGCGATCGCGAGATGCTGCCGGCCGAGCTGTTCGTCGGCAACCTGAAGAAAGACACCGAGATCGTGGACTGGGCCGTGGCCTGGCTGCCGGAAGGCGAGCTGGTGCAGGAAAGCTATGTCAACCTGATCCCGACCGCGCAGCACGGCACCCACGCCAACGGCCTGCGCACCGGCCTGACCGAAGCGCTGCGCGAGTTCTGCGACTTCCGCAACCTGCTGCCGCGTGGCGTCAAGCTGGCCCCGGAAGACGTGTGGGACCGCGTGTCGTTCGTGCTGTCGCTGAAGATGACCGACCCGCAGTTCAGCGGCCAGACCAAGGAACGCCTGTCCTCGCGCCAGGCCGCCGGCTTCGTCGAAGGCGCCGCGCACGATGCGTTCAGCCTGCTGCTGAACCAGAACGTGGAGCTGGGCGAGAAGATCGCGCAGATCGCCATCGAGCGCGCCAGCGCGCGCCTGAAGACCGAGAAACTGGTCGTCCGCAAGAAGGTCACCCAGGGCCCGGCCCTGCCCGGCAAGCTGGCCGACTGCATCAGCCAGGACCTGTCGCGCACCGAGCTGTTCCTGGTCGAGGGCGACTCGGCAGGCGGCAGCGCCAAGCAGGCCCGCGACAAGGACTTCCAGGCGATCCTGCCGCTGCGCGGCAAGATCCTCAACACCTGGGAAGTGTCCTCCAACAGCGTGCTGGCCTCGGAGGAAGTGCACAACCTGGCGGTGGCCATCGGCTGCGACCCGGGCAAGGAGGACATCAGCGGCCTGCGCTACGGCAAGGTGATCATCCTCGCCGACGCGGACTCGGACGGCCTGCATATCGCCACCCTGTTGACAGCACTGTTCCTGAAGCACTTCCCGGCGCTGGTCGATGCCGGCCACGTGTTCGTGGCGATGCCGCCGCTGTTCCGCATCGACGTGGGCAAGCAGGTGTTCTACGCCCTGGATGAGGAAGAGAAGCGCTCGATGCTGGACAAGATCGAACGCGAGAAGATCAAGGGCGCCATCAACGTGACCCGCTTCAAGGGCCTGGGCGAGATGAATCCGCCGCAGCTGCGTGAATCCACCATCCACCCGGACACCCGTCGCCTGGTGCAGTTGACCGTCGACGATCGCGAGCAGACAAGCTCGCTGATGGACATGCTGCTGGCCAAGAAGCGCGCGTCGGATCGCAAGGGCTGGCTGGAGAGCAAGGGCGATCTGGCTTCGCTGGAAGTCTGACGCTCGCGGCCCTCCTGTAGAGCCGAGCCCACGCTCGGCTGCATTTCGCGCCGTGCCGGGCAGCCGAGCATCGGCTCGGCTCTACAGACATCACACCCCCATCGGCAAACCCTGCGGGTCCATAATGCGCGCTCATCCGCGTGGACGACCCCATTGCCCGCCAACTCGCTGCTGTTTCCCGGGCTGCCGCTGCACAGCGCGCGCCTGGTGCTGAGCCCCATCCGCCGCGATGACGCCGCGGCCCTGTTCGCCCTGCAGTCCGACCCGGACGTGATGCACTGGTGGCACCACCCGGCGTGGACGCGTCCCGCCGAAGCACGCGCGCAGATCGACGATGACCTCGCCGCACAGGCGACCGGCACGCAATTGAAGCTGGCCCTGCGCGAATCGGTGGACGGCCCGCTGCTGGGCATCTGCGTGGTGTTTGCGCTGGATCGCGACGCCGCCCGCGCCGAAATAGGCTATCTGCTGGCACCTGGCAGGCAGGGCCATGGCTACATGCATGAAGCGCTGCAGCGGGTGCTGGACTATCTGTTCAACACGCTGCAACTGCATCGGGTGGAAGCCGAGATCGACCCACGCAACCAGGCCTCGGCACATGTGCTCGAGCGCCTGGGTTTCCACCGCGAAGGCCTGCTGCGGCAGCGCTGGCGCATCCGCGGTGAACTGGCGGACTCGGCCGTGTACGGGCTGCTGGCCGATGACGCTGCGCGAGCTGCCACCTCGGCTTGACCGGATCAGGCCGCAACGCTGGCCCATGCCTTTGGACACATACGGCAGGCGGCACCCCGTCCTAGCATCGGGGTCCCTTCCGCTGCCGTTCCGGTGCCATGAAGTTCCTGCTGCACTCTGCCGCGCTCTGCGTCGGCCTGCTGATCGCCCCTGCCTGCGCGCTGGCCGCTCCTGCTGCTGACAGCGCCTCCGAAACGAAAGAAGAAAAGACCGAAGCCGTGCCCCTGCCGGCCGATGCGTCGGCTCGCCAGAGCATGCGCCTGGCGGGCCGCACCCTCGACTACACCGCCACCGTCGGCACACTGCCGGTACGCGATGCGAAGGGCAAGGTGATCGCCGATGTGGTGTTCACCGCCTACACGATGCCGGGCAAGGACCGGCCGGTGACCTTCGCCCTCAATGGCGGCCCCGGCGCGTCGTCGGTGTACCTCAACCTGGGCGCCATCGGCCCGAAGGTGGTGACCTTCGGTTCGGAAGGCGACAGCGCATCGGCGCCAGCGAAGCTGCACGACAACCCCGGCACCTGGCTGGACTTCACCGACCTGGTGTTCATCGACCCGGTAGGCACCGGCTTCAGCCGCGCGCGCATCGGCGATGACGAAGCGAAGAAGCAGCTGTACACCCCCAGCGCCGACATCGAGTACCTGTCGCGCTCGATCTACGACTGGCTGCTGCGCAACCAGCGGATGGCATCGCGCAAGTACCTGACCGGCGAAAGCTACGGCGGCTACCGCGGCCCGCGCATCACCCACTTCCTGCAGACCCGCCTGGGCGTGGCGATGAACGGCCTGGTGCTGGTGTCGCCGTACCTGAGCCCGACACTGGAAGACAACGCCGATGTTTCGCCGATGGCGTGGATGCAGACCCTGCCCTCGATCGCGGCCGCGCACCTGGAGCGCCAGGGCAAGCTGACCGACGCGGCGATGCGCGAGGTGGTGGAGTACACCCGCGGCGACTACGCCACTGCGTTGATGAAGGGCCGCAGTGATCCGCAGGCGACCGAGGCGATGCTGCGCCGGGTGGCCGCGTTGACCGGCCTGGACCCGCAGTTCGTGCGCCGCGCCGGCGGCCGCCTGGAGACCCAGGCCTACCTGCGCGAGGTGTTCCGCGACAAGGGCACGCTGGGCAGCCGCTACGACTCCAACGTCACCGCGTTCGATCCGTTCCCGAACGATCCGGAGCAGCGCGCCAACGATCCGCTGCTGGACAGCATCATCGCGCCGACCACCACCGCGATGGTCGACTTCGTCACCCGAGAGGTCGGCTGGAAGGTAGATGCGCGCTACCAGGCGCTGAACTACGACGTGAACCGTCTGTGGGATCGCAATGGCGACCTGCGCGAGGGCGCGGTGACCCAGCTGCGCCAGGCCGTGGCGATCGACCCGCATCTGCAGGTGCTGATCGTGCACGGCTGGAATGACCTGTCGTGCCCGTTCATGGGCTCGATCCTGACGGTGGACCAGATGCCGACGATGGGCAGCAATCCGGACCGCGTGCAGGTGCGCAGCTATCCGGGCGGGCACATGTTCTACAGCCGGGCGGACAGCCAGGCGGCGTTCCGCAGGGATGTGCAGGCGTTGTTCCAGCGTAATTGAGGGGGGTGTGGGCCGGGCCTGCGGCCCGGCACCCGCAGAGGCCGGAGCAACGGCAAAGGCTCGGTCTCTGGAGGGCGGCGGGATGGGGTGGGTGTGCAGGACACGCCGTAAACCCGTCCTTGGGGGCTCGATGGCGCCATCCATGGCGCCAACGGTCCTGCACACCCACCCCACCCCGTCGCTGGCAGGTTCACGCGACCTGCAGTAGATCCACGCCATGCGTGGATACGGGAAAATGATCTGCCCATGAAAAAGCCCGCCGGAATCCGGCGGGCTTTTTGATTTGCCGGGGTCAGATCCTTTTCCCGTAGGGAAGGGCTCTGACCCCAATGCCTCGGGCTTCAGGCCCAGCCGAACAGCTCGAACAGCTTCAGGATCAGGTAGGCGCAGCCGCCTGCTGCCGGGATGGTCAGGATCCAGGCCCAGACGATGCGCTCGATCACGCCCAGGCGCAGCGAACGCGGGTTCTTGGCAAAGCCGACGCCCATGATCGCGGTCGAGATGCTGTGAGTGGTCGACACCGGCATGCCGAAGTGGGCAGCCACGGTCAGCACGGTGGCCGAGCTCGTTTCCGCGGCGAAACCGTGGATCGGGTGCAGCTTGACCATCTTGTGACCCAGCGTCTTGATGATCTTCCAGCCGCCCGAGGCGGTACCGGCGGCCATCACCACCGCGCAGGTCAGCACGATCCACATGGCGATGCCATCACCGGCGTGCGCGTCCGGATGCATGAAGGCCAGCCACGACGGCAGGTCGTTCAACGCGCCGGTCGCTTCGGCACCGATCAGGGTCATGGCGATGATGCCCATGGTCTTCTGCGCATCGTTGTGGCCGTGGGCGAAGCCCATGTAGGCCGCCGAGGCGATCTGTGCCTTGCCGAAGAACGCATTGACGATGCGCGGGCGTGCCAGCCGACCGATCGCGCCGCCGATCTTGGCCAGGCCTGCGATCAATGCCCACAGCAGCACCATCACCACGATGCCGAGCAGGAAGCCGGCGATCGGCGAGGTGATCATCGGCACGAACACCTTCCACAGCAGGCCCTTGTTCTGCACCCAGCTGCCGAAGCGTTCCGACCAGATCAGCGCATCCCAGTTGTTGTGGGCTGCGGCCAGGCCGGCACCACACAGGCCGCCGATCAGCGCGTGCGAGGACGAGGACGGCAGGCCCTTCCACCACGTGATCAGGTTCCAGATGATGCCGCCCAGCAGCGCGCACAGGATCACCTGTGGGGTCACCTCGACCACGTTGGTGTTGAGCAGGCCCGATGCGATGGTCAGGGCTACGGCGGTGCCGGTCAGTGCGCCCAGCAGGTTCATGAACGCGGCGAGCATCACCGCCCAACCGGGCGAGAGCACCTTGGTCGCCACCACGGTGGCGATGGAGTTGGCGGTGTCGTGGAAGCCGTTGATGAACTCGAAAACGAGCGCGGCCAGGATCACCACCAGGACGAGGGTCAGCATGCTGTGGCGTCCGTCAGCTGTTCTTCAACACGATCTGGTACGCCACCACGCCGGCTTCGCGGCAGCGGTCGATGGCCTTTTCCAGGATCTCGAAGAATTCCTTCAGCAGGAACATCTGCAGGTTGTCCAGGCGACCGGAGTAGATGTCGCGGTACAGCTCGAGCATCAGGCGGTCGGCTTCGTTTTCCAGCGAACGCAGGCGCTCGTTGAGCGCGGTCATCCGGTCCAGGTTCATGTGACGCAGGTCGGCGACCATCTCCACCACCACGCCGGCGGCCTGCTCCAGCATCGCCGCGCGCGGCGCGAAGTCGATGTGCTCCAGGTGGGTCGTGGCCAGCGAATAGCGATCGGCGAACTTCTCGATCTGCTTGGGAATCTTGTACAGGGCCGAGCCCAGCGCTTCGATGTCTTCGCGCTCGATCGGGGTCATGAAGCTGTCCACCAGCGCCTGGCTGATCTTGTCTGAGGCCGCGCGTTCGCGCAGACGGGCCAGCTTGAAGGCATCCAGGGCGGGCTGGCGATCGGCGTCGCGCAGCATCGAATGCAGTGCCTTGGCGGCATCGGAAGCCGCGACGGCAGCCTCATCGAGCAGGGTGTAGAACTGTTTGCCGGAACCGAAAATGGTCTGCAGAGAGAACATTGAGAAACCTGTCAGCCGTCGCGGGAAGGACGGCACCAGGGCGAATTATGACGGCTAGATGACCATCACGGGTATCCCTGCCCCCTTTTCGGGGCTGGAAGGCCCAAAACTGAACAGGCATTTGCCACCCAGCCACGGCCCTTTGCTAAGATGCCAGCGCGTCTTCGGGCGCACCTTATGGACGACGACCCTTATCCCCCAGCGCCGCGCCGGACCCCGTTCCTGAGCGCCTGCCGCCATCGCAAGCACCCGCCCTCCCTGTCACCAACCGGGGACGATGCCCGTGTTTGAAATGATCCTGATTGTCTTCGCGCTCGTTCTGTTGAACGGCTTCTTTGCCATGTCCGAGATGTCGGTCATGACCTCGCGCAAGAGCCGGCTGAAGCAGCTGGCCGGCACCTCCAAGCGCGCGGCCAAGGCACTGGAGCTGTCGGAGAAGCCGGAAGCGTTCCTGTCCACCGTACAGATCGGCATCACCGTGATCGGCGTGCTGACCGGCTTCCTCGGCGGCGAAGCGCTGGGCGAGGCCATCGGCGGCTGGATCCAGGGGCTGATGCCGGGCTTCGCCTATGCCGGCGCGGTTGGCAAGGCGCTGGCAGTCACCTTCATCACCTTCATCACGCTGATCTTCGGCGAACTGGTGCCCAAGCGCCTGGCCCTGACCCGCTCGGAGGACATCGCTGGACTGGTGGCGCTGCCGATGAGCTGGCTGGCCAAGCTGGCCTTCCCCTTCGTCTGGCTGCTGTCCAAGACCACCCAGCTGGTGCTGCGCCTGTTCGGCCTGGGCAAGGACGAGGTCGCCTCGGTCACTGAAGAAGAGATCCGCATGCTGGTGGCCGAGAGCCACGAAGCCGGCGTGATCGACAGCCACGAACGCGACATGATGAACCGCGTGATGCGCCTGGGCGACCGTACCGCCGACAGCCTGATGACCCCGCGCAACCGGATCGCCTGGCTGGACACGCTGGGTGGGCTGGACAAGAACCTGGAAATCATGGCCGAGCATGAGTTCTCGCGGTACCCGGTGTACCGCGACAACGACATGGACGTGGTCGGCGTGCTTGAGCTGAAATCGCTGGCCACGCGCATGGCGCGCGGCGACAACGCGCTGTTCCAGACCCTGCGCGAGCCGCTGTACGTCTCTGAATCCACCCATGCGATGAAGCTGCTGGAGATCTTCCGCGAAGAACAGCAGTCAATGGCGCTGGTGGTGGACGAGTACGGCGAGATCCAGGGCCTGGTGACCATCAGCGACCTGATGGGCGCGGTGGTCGGCCGCCTGCAGGCAACGGAGAATGCCGACGAAGACGCGCTGGTGGTGACCCGTGAAGACGGTTCGCTGCTGGTGGACGGCTCGCTGCCGATCGAGGATCTGCGCGAGTTGATCGGCAGCAACGACCTGCCCGACGCCGAGGATGGCGACTACTACACCCTGGCTGGCATGTGCATCCACTTCTTCGGCCGCATCCCGCACGCGGGCGAGTACTTCGACTGGGCCGGCTGGCGCTTCGAGGTGGTCGATCTGGACGGCGCGCGCGTGGACAAGCTGCTGCTTCGCACCCTGTCCGACGAGCAGGCCGATGAGCTCACCGCCTGAGTCCGGCCCCGGCGCTGCGCCACCGGAATACCGCAACGAGGGCATCCGCACCCTGCTGGCGATGTTCGCCTTCGGTGACCCGGCCCAGCACATGAAGCTCGGGCAGATCCTGCAGGATCTGCAGCAGAGTGCCTTCGGTGTATTCCTGTTCGTCGCCATCCTGCCGGCCTTCATCCCCATCCCGGGGCTGGGCGGCGCGGTCAGTGGGCCGCTGGTGATCCTGATCGGCCTGCAGATGCTGTTCTGCATGCGCCGGCCCTGGCTGCCCGGGTTCATCGCCCGTCGCGGGCCCAAGCGCGGCACCATGCACCGGTTCCTGGACCGCATCGACGGTGCCCTGCGCCGCCTCGACCGCATGCTCAAGCCGCGCATGCCAGAGATGCTGACGCCTGCCCCCGCCCACGCCTTCAGCGGCCTGCTGCTGGTGCTGCTGGGCCTGCTGCTGTCGCTGCCGATTCCATTCACCAACTACCTGTTTGGTTTCCAGCTGCTGCTGTTCGCGCTGGCGCTGCTCGAGCGCGACGGTGCGCTGATGTTGTTCAACTGGGTGGCTGCAGTGGTGGCGATCGCGTTCTTTGGTTTCAGTTCCGGGCAACTGGTGGGTTACACCGTCGAACTGTTCCAGCGCTGGTTCTGAGCGCAGGCAATTACCGCGCGATTCCCATCCACGCATGGCGTGGATCTACTTTGGACCGGGTGCATTGACGCGCGGCGTGGATTCACCTTGAACCGCGTTCATCCACGCATGGCGTGGATCTACTTTCGATCGCGTTCATCCACGCACGGCGTGGATCTACTTTCGATCGCGCGCATCCACGATTGGCGCGGATCTACCTTGAACCCAGTAGATCCACGCCATGCGTGGATGCGGCACCTCAACGCAGGTCGATGAAGCCGTTGTCACCCAACCGGGCCGGCTCGTCCTGCACGGCCGACAACACGAAACTGAGGGCCGAGCCCAACAGCGTGCCCGGCCCGTCCCAGTACTCGGCAGTTTCTGCACGTACGTGGATCAGCCGCAGCTTCGGATCATCGGGGCCACCGGGAAAGAACAGCTTCATCGCCGGCGACCACAGCTCTTCGACCTTGGCGCGGTCATCGACGATGCGCGCCACACCCGCCACCGAGACATACGTGTTCTTCGACGGTGAGGCATA
Source organism: Stenotrophomonas sp. 82F1 (assembly GCF_056861525.1). Taxonomy (NCBI): domain Bacteria; kingdom Pseudomonadati; phylum Pseudomonadota; class Gammaproteobacteria; order Lysobacterales; family Lysobacteraceae; genus Stenotrophomonas; species Stenotrophomonas sp. 82F1. The sequence goes on along the minus strand of NZ_JBSPUD010000001.1, from coordinate 450,553 downwards.
GGCGACGTTCACCCGTGGGTCGAGCGCGATCTCCGCCACCTTCGGGCTGTCTGCAGCGGTGGCGAACCACAGGTCACCATCGAAGGCGACCTGCTGGGTGCCGAGCGGGCGGCTGTAGAGACGCCCGTCGACGCCGCGGGTGGTGAACATCGCCACCTCCACGTCCTTGATCAGTTCGGCCAGCTGGGCAATGTGTTCGGTGCGGGACTCGTCCATGGGGGACTCCAGAGAGGGGAACCCCATCAGACGCGTTCGCGCCGCAAATTGCCGTGACGCAATTGTTCAGCCCGCGTGGCGGGCGTGCCAGGCCTGCATCGCCAGCTCGAACGAACGCAGGCGCGCGCGATGGTCGTACAGGTTGGCGGTAAGCATCAGTTCGTCGGGCTGGTGGCGTTCGACGAAGGCTGCGATGCCATCGGCCACCTGCTGCGGATCACCCAGCACCGTGCACGCCAGCGCCCGCTCCACGCCCAGCTTCTCGTGCGGCTCCCAGAACGCTTCGATGTCGTCGATCGGCGCCGGGATCTTGCCCGGACGGCCACGACGCAGATTGACGAAGCTCTGCTGCTGGCTGGTGAACAGCCGGCGCGATTCGGCCTCGCTGTCACTGGCCACCACGTTCAATGCCAGCATCGCGTGCGGCTGCTTGAGCGTGGCCGAAGGGCGGAATTCACGGCGGTACACCGCCAGCGCTTCATCCATGGAATCGGGCGCGAAGTGCGAGGCGAAGGCGTACGGCAGGCCCATAGAGGCGGCCATGCGCGCGCCGAACAGGCTGGAACCAAGGATCCAGGTCGGCACCCGCAGGCCGCCACCCGGTACCGCCTGCACCGCCTGGCCGGGCTGCACCGGTTCGAAGTAGTGCAGCAGTTCGCGCACGTCCTGCGGGAACTGGTCGGCGCTGTCGAAATAGCGGCGCAGGGCGCGCGCGGTCGGCTGGTCGGTACCCGGTGCGCGGCCCAGGCCCAGGTCGATACGGTCCGGGTACAGCGAGGCCAGCGTGCCGAACTGCTCAGCCACCTGCAGCGGTGCATGGTTGGGCAGCATGATGCCGCCGGCGCCGACACGGATGCGTTGGGTGCCACCGGCCACATGGCCGATCAGCACCGCGGTGGCGGCACTGGCGATGCCAGGCATGTTGTGGTGTTCGGCCAGCCAGTAGCGGCGGTAGCCCAGCGCGTCGGCATGCTGGGCCAGTTCGAGCATGTTGGCGAAGGCAGCAGTGGTATCGCTGCCCTCGCAGACCGGGGCCAGGTCGAGGATCGACAACGGGATCATCAGGCGGTTTTCCGTTACAGGATCCCCTGTTGATGGGGTCGCCCTGCCCCCACGGCCAGTGCCGGTGGCGGGACGCTGATTCCTGTGGGACGGATTCAGCGCCACCGGCCTGTGTAGAGCCGAGCCCACGCTCGGCTGCATTTCCCTGGTGCACAGCAGCCGAGCGTGGGCTCGGCTCTACACAAGGCGGGTCAGAACGCGCTGGGGCGGGGTTCCGGCAACGGTTCGTCCACCAGCGGCTTCAGTTCGGCATCCAGCGCCACCCGTTCGTCGAACACGAAGCAGCGGCCTTCGTAGCCCTCGCCGCCCACGTCCTCGAAGTAACCGAGGATGCCGCCATCGAGCTGCAGCACGTTGTCCATGCCGTCGTTGAGCATCCACAGCGCCGCCTTCTCGCAGCGGATGCCGCCGGTGCAGAAACTGACCACGGTGCTGTCCTTCAGCGCCTCGCGATGGGGTGCCAGTGCTTCGGGCAGATCGGTGAACTTGTGGATGGGCAGTACCAGCGCGTCCTTGAAGGTGCCGTACTCGACTTCCTGCAGGTTGCGCGTATCAAGCATCACCACCGGCTTGCCGGCATCATCGTGCCCCTGCCGCAGCCAGCGCTGCACCGTGGCAGGATCGATCGCCGGCGCGCGCGGGTAGTCCAGCGGCTGGCCATCGTCCCGGCGGAAGCTGATGATCTCATCCTTGACCTTGGCCTTCAGCCGCGCGAACGGCTGGTGCTCGCTGAAGCTGGTCTTGACCCGCATGTCGGCGAAGCGCGCATCCGCACGCAGTTCCGCGTAGAAGCCATCGACAGCAGACGGTGCCCCCGCCAGGAACAGGTTCAGCCCCTCGCCCGCCACCAGGATCGTGCCCTGCAGGCCAGCCGCCTCGGCACGCGCCTGCAGCTGGTCGCACAGGGCCTGGGGAGCGTCGATGACGGCGAAATGATAGGCAGCGGTATTGGCGATCATCCCGCCATTTTACCGCCTGACCGCCCCCGTATCAGCCTCCACCGTTCATCCACGCATGGCGTGGATCTACCACAGCGTCGACCAAGGTCGACATCTACCGACAGCACCCGGAACGCGTCCGGGGCGGGGGGGGGGGGGGGGGGGGGGGGGGGGGGGGGGGGGGGGGGGGGGGGGGGGCGCCCCCCGCCCCGGGGGGCGGGGGGCCGCGGCGGCCGCCCCCCCCCC